>JBOHUW010000010.1:0-13179 GCA_050734895.1 Candidatus Dormibacteraceae bacterium
CCCCACCGTGAATCGCCGCCTTGACCAGGTTAGAACTCACCACCGCCCGCGCCGCCTGTCGGGCCTGTCGCTCATCAACCGCACCAGTGACCCGGACGGTGATCAGCTTGGTCGCCCCTTCCCCATCTCGGGCGAGCTGCCGGACCAGTGAGCATGCCACCTCGGTAATCGCAGCCTCCAACTGATCCGCTTCAACACTCCCGGTGGCCACCGGCGGATTGCCGGCCGCTCCATTGGCCAAGGCGAGGAAGGTGTCATTGGTCGAGCTGTCGCCATCCACCGAGAGCTGATTGAAGCTTCGATCGGCGATACGCCCGATCACGCTGCTCATCCATCCCGGTTCGACCGCCGCATCGGTGGTGACATAGGCGAGCATGGTAGCCATATTCGGGTGAATCATCCCCGATCCCTTGGCCATCCCTCCGACCCGCACCGCTACACCGCCCAACTCCACCTCGGTCGCCGCGGTCTTGGGAACGGTATCGGTCGTCATGATCGCCCTCGCCGCCGCCATCCCTCCCTCCGCCGAGAGATACGAGCAGGCGGTGGCAATACCCCTATTCACCACCTCCATCGGTAGATACCGACCAATCACCCCGGTGGTACCTACCAATACCTGCTCAGCCTCGAGGCCCAGTCGATCGGCGGTGAGGCGAGCCATCTGCTCGGCATCCCGCAAGCCCTGGCTGCCCGTGCAGGCGTTGGCATTCCCCGAGCTAATCACTATGGCTCGAATTCGATTCAATGTCAGGTGACGTTGATCGATCAGCACCGAAGCGCTCTTGACCTGGTTGGTGGTGAATGCACCCCCGACTTCGCAGGGATGCTCACTCAGCAAGACAGTTAGATCCTCGCGGCCCTCAGCCGGTAGCGTCGATTCTCCGGCGGTGGCAGCTTTGATGCCGCAAGCCGCGCTGCCCATATAGTAGCCCCGCGGCGCTGCCACTCCAGCCTCGGCAAGTATCTGAGGAGGTGCGTTTACGGCCATTGAGCCGCTCCCTCCAACCCGGTCGTTCGTTCCAGACCGAAGGCGATGTTGAAAGCCTCAACCGCCTGCCCTGCCGCGCCTTTGAGAAGGTTGTCGATAACCGCACTGACAACTACTTTCTCCCCCTGCCTCCCAACCGTGATCAAGCAGTGATTAGTATAGGTGACCGCTTTGGTCGGCATCGGTTGATCCGCTATCGAGGTGAAGGGCTGGGCTTGATAGAAGCTGCGGTAGGTTGACTGCATACTCTCCTCACCGCTGGTCGAATCGAAATAGCAGGTGACCTGGAGCCCGCGGACCATGGGAATGAGATGAGGAATGAAGGTCAGCCGCGGGTTGGTTCGATCGGCGGCAAGCCGCTCCAACTCCTGTTCGATCTCAGCCAGATGGCGATGGCCACATATAGCGTAGCTATGCACCGATTCGTTGATCTCGGCGAAATGAGTACCCAGGCTGGGGCTTCGACCGGCGCCCGAGACGCCCGACTTGCCGTCAATCACCACATCGTCGCCAACCAGGCCAGCCTGTACCGCCGGGGCGAGGGCGAGGATCGAGGCGGTGGCGTAGCAGCCGGGCACGGCGATCAACTCGGCCCCCGGTAGCGCTGGGGCATACAGCTCGGGCAGCCCCAAAACCGCCTCGCTCAACAATGCCGGAGTTGGGTGAGACTGTTGGTACCACCGCGGGTAGAGGGTAGCATCGCGGAGTCGGAAGTCGGCACTTAGGTCGACCACTCGGGCGCCGGCGGAGCGCCAACCGGCAACTAACTGCGCTCCCTGGTTGTGAGGCAGACAGCTGAAGATTACATCGACCGATTTCGGATCGGCCGCCACGGTGAAGCTGCCTTCTAGGTCGAGCAGCGGGAAGAGGCTGGAATACAGCTGCGTGGCCAGACTTCGGGTGACGAGTTGACTAAGTTCCACCCCAGGATGTCGGCTGAGTAGGTTGACCAAGGTGATACCGGTATACCCGCTGGCTCCTACCACCGCCGCCCTGATTTTGCTCATTAACGCATAAACATACGGCGAATCGCATTTTTATGCGGGTAATTATCGGACATGTAAAGAATTTGAATTTCCTCTGGTAGGATCAAATCAAGATGACTAAAGCTGAACTCCACCACCTGCTGGATGAACTGCCTGAGAATGCGGTGAATGGTGCCGCTCTATTCTTGACCGCTATTTGTCATGGCGATATAGACCCTGACCAGGCGTGGTTCTGGACTCCTGAATGGCAAGCCGGGGAGAGGGAGGTTGATGAGGCCTTGGCTCGGGGTGAACGGGGAGAGATTTTTTACTCCAGCGCTGAATTCCTTGCCTCCCTCCAAACTGATTCTTAGCTTGTTTTAATTCCTATAGCACCCTTCTAATGCCCACCTACGAGACTGGCAAGCGTTTTCGCCGAGAGTTCAATGCCCTGCTTCCAGATCAGAAACAAGCTTTTCGCGCTGCAGTCGGCCTTCTGGTTGAAGGGTTACAGGCGGGGAAATTGCAAGCGAGCCCCTCGGACCGTGGCTGCCAGCGAGCGCACCTTAAAGAAATCGATCACTATGCCCGCCAATATTGCCGCTGAAATCGAAACCCGAGTCGGTCCACGGAGATTTTCTGCCTATGTAACGGATGCGGTATCTCGGCAGCTGGAGCTTGAGCGATTGGCTGAGCTAGTCGACTATCTGGATGAAACCTACGGCGAAGTTCCGCCCGATGTAGCCGCGGAGGCGGACCGACGGTGGGCAGAAGCACTGGGGTAACCACTGGAACTCTGGTCCTTGACAGCGAAGGGGTGGTAAAAATCGCCCACGGGAAAACGCTCGCCAATCGCTATTTGAAGCAGGCTCTAGCTAGTGGGATGCGAGTTATTGTCTCCGCGATAACCCTAACCGAAATCATCCGCAACCGACCAGTAGATGCCCCGATCAATCAAGTCCTATCAAAAATCACTCAGCTCCCGGTCACCCCAGATCGTGCCCGGGCGGCTGGTGCGCTGTTGGGCCGGAGCGGACTGAAGGCCACCGCCATGCTATCGATGCCATCGTTGCGGCCACAGCACTGGAACAAGAGCCCCCGGTTATCCTCCTCACCTCCGACCCGAAAGACCTAACCAAACTAACTGAAGAATCCGGTCAGGATAAGCAGAACCGAGTCAAAGTTCTACACGTTTGATCAAGCTTCCAGCGAGGCTTCGTATCGGACCGCCGATCCGTAAACTACTACAAGACTCACCGTGCTGAATATTTGGCTATTCCATAAGCCTTTTGGATGAAAGCTATCTCAGTTTTACTAGTCAAGCTGCAGCGGTTTTTAATATGATGCACAAAGTCTTTGTAAAGAGATTTGTACTCTGAGTATTGATCAACTCGATCTTGCTGGTTCTTACTTCCACTTTTCACGACTACCCCATCTTTCTGTAGTTCGTCAGAGATCAGATTGAGAGAGTAATAATGTCCTCCTGCTGTGGCAGCTTCTATCATTCTATGTTCGGGTCCATCGTGTAACCAGTTCATCTTGAGCCGCCCGCGGCCTCGAGAGCCAATGGTAAACTCAACATCTGCAGCAGTCTCAACTGGCTGCTCAATGGAGTAGGAGAGAGCGGCACGTTCAACTTTATAGTTGAAATTGTCACCAAATATAGATGTTACAACAGAAATAGCGTTTATGCCGCTGTCCATCAACACCCCTCCGCCGGCAATTTTTGGATCAAAAATCCATTCGGACTGATTATGGTAATTCATGACATTTTCTCGGTACGTTATCTCAAGGCAAGTTATTTCCTCCTCGCCGAGCTGCTGACGCATCGCTTCTACTGAGGAATGATACCGTGCGTGGAAGGCCATGAATAAAACCTGCTGCCGCTCCTCAGCAAAGTCTATCATCTCCCTGCATTCCCGAATATTCAGAGCCGGCGGCTTCTCAACTAAAACATCTTTCCCAGCATTTAACGCATCCACTGCTATCTGATAATGAGAAGCAGGTGGCGTATTAATGGTGACTGCGTCGATATCGTCCCGCATGAGCAAATCGCCATACTCTTGGAATAAAACGATGTTCGAATTCAGGGGGTTTGCGCAGAGACTTACTGCCGCAACTATTCGTAAGTCAGGAGCATCTGGCTTGCTAAGCAAGTCTATTTGTAATTTGCCGATCGTGCCCACCCCGATGATTCCCAAGCCAATCGACGAGCCCGAAGTCATCTACGAACCTCGCGAAACTTACATTGTCTCAAGTACAACCCCTATCCAGTTCAAACCCTCGAAAATGCATGGTATCATGATCCTGCATATTTCGCCCAGCTTCATGCCAATACCGTGGTTTGGCCTAATGGGGCAGATCTGGCGCCGGAGACCATCTATTCACATGCTCGGGTAGCAAAGCGTATAGTAGCCTATATAGGGTAATGCAAAAAACCTCTGTCTATCTCTCCGACCAGGAAGTCGATGGCCTACTGCGAATGTCACAGCTGACTGGTAAAGCCCGGGCGGAGCTGATCCGAGAGGGCATTCGGCAGCTGATTTCTAGCATCGAAAGAGTTCCTCGCCGCTTTCACAGCATGGGCATAGGGCATGGAGAAAACTATCAACCCTGGTCAGTCGATGAGCTAGAATCGAGGCTGCGAGGCAACCACTGAATTGTCCTTGATCGTCGATGCCAGCGCACTTTATGCACAAGCAAATGCGGATGATTCTCGGCATGAGCAGGTAGTCGCTTCCCTACTTGCCGATCCAGGACCATTGGTGACAACTCAACTGGCACTTGCCGAAGCTGACTATCTAATTGAACGGCGGCTCGGAATACAGGCGGAGATTGCTTTTCTCAGAGACTTGGCAGAGGGGACTTTTATTGCAGAATGTTTGGATCGCGCGGGTCTTCAGCAAGCTCTGGATCTAGTCACCAAATATCGGGAACTTGGTTTGGGATTGTCCGACGCCTCGCTTATCGTTTTGGCCAATCGGCGTCATACCAAACGGATCCTTACGCTGGATGAACGGCATTTCAGAATAGTCACTCCCCTCGAGGGGGGAGCCTTCTCCGTTCTTCCTGCCGACTCGGAAGATTAGGACAGCGATGCCTCCCCCACCAGAACCGCCAGCATCGCCTTAACCTCCTCCGCTCGACCCTGAGATATTGCCTGTTCCAGGAGCTCGACAGACCGAGGAGTATCCAGATCATCAGCAAGCGCCAGGTCGAATGCCGGCAGCAGCGAACCTGGTGGCTCCGGCGAGGGCTCACTCAGCAACCGCTTCGCCCGCTCGATCAAGCGAGCAAAGTGATTCATTCGAGGCATCTGAAAGCTCCAGGCTTCGCGATAGTGATGGTTAGCCAGATAAAGCCGGAGTGCCGCCGCGGGGAACTTCTCGACCACCCCGGAAACTCGAACCAAATTGCCCAACGACTTGCTCATCTTCTGGCCCTGATACTTCACCATTCCGACATGCATCCACGCCTTGACCACCGGCTTGCCACCATTCAGGATATCGTTCTGGGCTCGCTCTGCCTCATGGTGACTGAAGATGAGATCGCTACCTCCCCCGTGGATATCTACCATCCCGTCCAAATACTTCGCCGCCATCACCGAACACTCGATATGCCAGCCGGGGCGGCCGGGGCCAAACTCGGAAGGCCAGCTCGGCTCATCCGGTGCTGAGCGTCGCCATAGTTCGAAGTCGAGCAAATCTCGTTTTTTACCCGGACCGGCCTGGCCCAGCAATTCCTGCTCCCGCAATTTGGCCAACATGGCACGGCGAGAGAGGCGGGAAAGATTACCGAAGGAGGGATAATCCCGAACTGAGAAGTAAAATGCATCGCTCTGGTAAGCCACCCCCAATTCCCGAAAGCGACGGTTGGCCTGGAGAATATCCGGAATTTCCTGGGAAGGACGAGGCATGACATCCGGGCGGCGCAGCCCCAGAACCCGCATATCTGAGAGCTGGGAATCAATCCCCAACTGGGCAACCTCCTGCCACGTCACTCCATCTCGGCGCGCTCGCTCGAAGAGCGGGTCATCAATATCGGTAATATTCTGCACATATCGCACTACCATACCCTGACGCTCCAGCGAGCGAATCAGAATGTCAAAGGCAGAGAAGGTAAAGGCATGCCCCATATGTCCAACCTCGTAGGGAGTCACCCCGCAAACGTAGAGGTTGACAGTAGGCTTATCCCCCACTTTCCGATACGGTAGGGGCACTAACTCCCGACTAAGGGAGTCAAAGAGGCGGATTTGATTCAGCAATTGTAGGGGCTAGGCTTGCCTCGCCCGATTGGCAGTGGGGGCAATCGCCAGCGGTGCCAGTACCGGACCGCCCGAGGTATCTCGCAGGAGATAACCATGCTGGCTAATCTCGGCACGCAACCGATCAGCGGCCGCCCAATCTTTTTGCTCCCGCGCCTCCTGCCGAGCACCTACCAACTCTCGCACCTCGGCCGGTACCTCGTCAACTGCCAACTCGACTGGCCGGTTTAGATCGCAACCTAGCACCTCATCCCACCGATCCAGTAGCGCCGCCCGCTCCGACTTCTCCAATGAGGAGTCGGCTAGCATCGCATAGAGCACCGTTAGGGCCTGGGGCAGATCGAGATCATCATCGACATAAGCCTGGAACTTAGTGTCGTATTCGCCAGCCGAACTGCCAAGCTGTTCGGCTGGCGAACCAAGGTGCTGGCGCTCCAAACGGAGGCTCGCCAAGGCTGAGGCCGCGGCGGAGAGCGATTCCCAGGTGACCTGAGCCTGGCGACGGTAGTGGGCAGAGAGAAAGGCCCAGCGCAACGCCAAGGGATCACCAATCCGCTCCCTCACCGTGGCCACGGTAATCACATTGCCGGTCGATTTGGCCATCTTCCGACCCTCCATCACCACATGGCCGCCATGCACCCAATTCAGCACATAACGATGGCCGGTGATCGCCTCCGCCTGGGCGATCTCCGCCTCGTGGTGAGGGAAGCGGAGGTCCTGCCCTCCGGTATGCACGTGTACCAACTCCCTCCCCAACCATTTGAAGGCAATTGCCGTGTCCTCAATGTGCCAGCCAGGGTAGCCGGTGCCCCACGGCGAAGGCCACTCCATCACCGTGCCCTCGCTCGAACCTCGCCAGAGGGCAAAGTCGTTGGGGCTGTGTCGGCCCGCGGCCAGCGTTTCCTCACTGGAGCGGAGGGCGCTCAGCTGATGCCCGGAGAGCTCTCCGTAAGTAGGGAATTTGCCGACATCAAAGGCGACATCCCGCCCGGCCACGTAACCATATCCCTTCTCTTCCAGCTGCCGAACCAACTCTATAATTTCATCCACATGTTCGCTGGCCCGAGGAAAGGCTTCCGGCGGCGTTAGGTTGAGCTGCTTCCAATCGGCAAAGAACTCTGCCTCATACTGCCGGGCAATCTCCAGTGCCGAGCGGCGCCGTTCCACCGCCTCCAGCTGGAGCTTATCTTCATTCCAGTCGTCATCCCCGCTGGGATGACCGACGTCGGTGATATTTACGATCCAGCTCACCTGCCGCCCCAACTGCTGAAGCCGACGAACGATCAAGTCGGAAAGGAGGAAGGTGCGCATATTGCCCACATGCTGGGTCTTGTAAACCGTCGGCCCGCAGGTAAACATCCGGACCAGACCATCCGAATCTCGTACTGTCTCGACCTCTCGGGTCAGGCTGTTGAACAATCTTAGGCTATGCATCGGCTACTAAATATAGAGAGCTGCGAGAAGCGAGAGGGCTTACACGACATGAAGTTGCAGCTTGGCACCCAATCTTTCCGCCACCCGCCGAAGATCATCAGGATCGCTGGTAACCACTGTGCCACCTCTTCCCAACGCACTGATGACAACCGCGGCGTCGACGATGTCATTGGTCTCGGAGCGGGCAAGCGCCACTCCTACCCCGCGGGCGCGAGTTTCAATGAAAGCCTCCACAACGCATCCCCGCAAAAACTGCGATAGCAATGGCTGAGGGCCACCACGCCAGGCCTGGGCCAAGACAACCGCCGGTACGATAGGGGAAAGCCCCCGATTCAAAACACGCTTATGGAGGGCCCAAACGTCATCTCTTCGAGCCTCAGCCGCAACCAAGGCGCCTGTGTCGTAGGTGAACCCATTCACGTGCCACCCATACCAAGCCGATTTAGGATCTCATCGGTCTTTCGAACCTGCTCTTCCGAGAACGGCCCGTACTCTGACTCATACTCCGCAACCGCTCTCAACCCGTCTTGAATCCGAGCCTCATGCGCGGCAGCTCGAGATAACCATGCCGACAACGAGACCCCCTCTGCTTTAGCGGCCAGTTTGGCGGCCTGATAAGCGTCGTCTTCGAGCGATACCGATACTTTGTGAACCCCCATAAGAGCAAGTATAGGCATTGGTGCGAAATTCGGTGCTACCGTCATGAAAATCAACTATAGCACCTGTTCCCGGACTTTTCCCGGACAAAAACACGCTCAAGCGAAGCAGGAACGATTGCCGGTGTGACAGGTTGGCCCGAGCGGGCGAACCTTGAGCAGCAATGCATCGCGATCGCAATCCAGCCGTATATCCTCCACCTCCAGATAATTGCCCGAGGTCGCTCCCTTCTCCCACAGCCCCCGCCGCCGGGAGTGAAACCAAACTCGCCCGCTCTGCACCGTGCGAGCGAAGGCTTCTTCGTCCATATAAGCCACCATCAGCACCTCGCCGCTTGCGGCATCCTGAGCCACCGCCGGAATCAGGCCCTTGCTGAAATCGGGAGGATTCAAAGGCGCATCTCCAAACCGTGGGTCGCCAGCTCACGCTTGGCCGCCGCAATCGAGATCTCCCCGAAATGGAAAATCGAGGCGGCCAGCGCCGCCTCCGCTCCCCCCTCAGTCAAAACTTCAGCCATGTCCTGAACCCTACCGGCACCTCCCGAGGCGATTACCGGCAGACGCACCGCCTGACTAACCGCTCGGGTCAGCTCGATGTCGTAACCATCGCGAGTTCCATCTCGGTCCATCGAAGTGAGTAGGATCTCTCCCGCCCCCGCGAGCGAAGCCTCCACCGCCCACTCAATCGCCTCCCGGCCACTGGCTCGATGGCCGCCATGCGTATATACCTCCCATCCCCCACCTGAACGACGACGAGCATCGATCGCTACTACCACGCACTGTGCGCCAAACCTTTCCGCACATCGCGTAATCAGCCGCGGATCGGTCAGGGCGGCCGAATTCACTGCCACTTTATCCGCCCCATGGCTGAGCAGCCGCTGCATATCCTCCACCGTCGATACCCCACCTCCCACAGTGAGCGGGATAAAGACCGCTTCGGCCGCTCTGGACAGAGCCTCCAACAGTAGTGAGCGCTGCTCGGCCGAAGCGGTGATATCCAGAAAGACCACCTCATCGGCACCGGCACGATCATAGGCGGCGGCCAACGCTGCCGGATCACCCACGTCGCGCAGCTGAACGAATTGAATACCCTTAACCACCCGCCCGGCTCTTACGTCCAGGCAAGGGATCAGCCGCTTAGCCGGCATCTTTAATGTCCCTGGATTGGGTCCCTAAATGGCTGAAAGTTTTATACCTTGACATGATTTTCCTTTGGCATGGGAATTATGCTCGCCTGGCAATTTTAAAGCTACGTCACAACTGCCGTCCCCAGTCATCGCAGCTCGAGTCAGGGACCTTGCCGGCAGTCTTCCACCTCCACCTCATAGGCGGTCGGTTGGCCGATCGGTCCGCCGCAGCTCATGGGGCGTTTGGAAAGCTGGTGCGCGCGTACCGGTACCTGTAATTCCATCCCGCCAACCGCCAAATGAACCATGGTCATGTCATCGCTCAGCGACTGCTCGCCTAAATAGCTAACGCCGAACACGTCATCCCCACCACCGCGACATTTCCGCGCCCACGCGTCGGCCCTCTGGGCCGCATAGGAGTAGCCGGCCCGGCCCCGATAGTAGGGCAACATGACGCGTCCCTTGAGGGAGTATTCCGCGACCAGCGTGGCGTCCTCCAGGGGTACCTGACCGTGGTAGGTCCCATAAGGCAAGCAGACCAGATTGGGCGCAAATCGATCGCCGCCTACATGCGTCGTTCGCCAGACTCGTGACGCAAATCCCGACTCTTTGGCTATCCCCCGCACGATCGGATAGCCGAGTTTTCCGCAGCACCGATCGTGACTGCCGTGGGTGCAGACCAAGAGCACGCCCTCCGACGACGGGGACCCGAACCCGGGACGGCGGCCATCGATGAGAGCCTCCACGTCGAGCTCCAGCAGCGCGTCCAGGGTATCGACGTCACGAGTCTCCATCCAGATGTCCGGAGCATCTCCCTTGCTCCAGGCCACGTAGATTCGATGAGCTGGCCGCTGCCGCTCTCCCGCCGCCTCAGCCTTCTGGATGAGCTGGAGCCTAACCCCACGACCTTTCGCATCCTGGAGGAATTGCGCCACCTCGCCGGGCATCTGTTCGGGCAGCCCCTCTCCCGGCCAGTGCCCAGGGACCTCCACAAGGAGCCACGCCGAACTCCGCCCGACCGTGGCACTGAGTTTCTCCTCAGATTTGCGGCATGCTTCCGAACATCTTTCGCTCAGACTCCGGGTGGAAACTCTGAACTGAACACCCACGCGAGTTAGTATAGGCTAACCAATAAAGTTGGCATATGCCAACTAAGGATGGCGACTGATTTTATCGGGCGAGGCAAGCCTAGCCCCTACGTAGGGACGCGAGGTATTGGAATTGAGGGGTGGCTAACAACTACGTGAAAATGTAGGGGCTAGGCTTGCCTCGCCCGATTAGATTAGGCCCATCCTTATTTTCCATTCCCCTTGGCTGGCCAGCGCAGCAGCCATGGGCACTAAGAAGCAATAAAGCTTGTCTATCTTATCAGGTCAGCCTCAACAGTAGCAAAGTCGCAAAAAGTTAGCATAAATACGCAACCCATCTGGCCCCGACTTCTCTGGGTGAAACTGCGTTCCCCAAATCCGCTCGCGGGCAGCCGCGGCCAGCGGGGCATAATCAGACTGACCTAGGGCATATTCTGATTCTCCAACTGGGGTGTAGGAGTGGGCAAAGTAAAAGTAAGCCCCGTTAGCTATCCCACTCCACAGCGGTGAGGCACATGTCTGGCGCACCCGGCACCATCCCATCACCGGCACTCGGGATGCCGCGACCGGCAACACCCGACCGGGCAGCAGCCCCAAGCCCGGGTTGCACCCCCCCTCCTCAGATTCTTCATAGAGCAGCTGGTAACCGACACAGATTCCCAGCAACGGCTTGCCCAAACTCACCAGCTCGATAATTTGCTGGCCCAGGCCGCTCTCGGTCAAACGCTCGACCGCCGGGGCAAAGGCTCCCACTCCGGGCAGCACAATGCCTGCTGCCCGCTTTAAATCCTCAGCGTCGTGAGTCACCAAAACCTCGGCACCCTCCGCAATTAAGGCTCGCTCCACCGAACGGAAATTGCCCACGCCATAGTCGACTATTGCAATCATCGGTCGAGGGCCTGCCGAATCTTGCTTACCACCGCCTGTACTCCATCGCTTCGGGTTTTGAGCGAGGCCTGGTTGGCAATCAGACGGGCGGTGGAGAAATCGACCTCGGCCACCACTCGGAGTTGGTTCTCACGCAGCGTCTTCCCGGTGGCGGTGAGATCGACGATGGCATCAACCAATCCAACCAACGGGGCCAGCTCGACCGAACCGCTCAACCGAACCACCTCCACCGTCTGCCCCACTTGTCGCATAAAGTTGGCGGTGGCCAGCGGATATTTACTCCCCACCCGCAACATCGCTGGCCAGCCAGCCGGCTCCCCCAACTCGGATTCGGCCGGAACCGCCATCACCAACTGACAGCCGCCGAAGCCCAAATTGACCAATTCATAGTGCCCCGTAGGTACCTCCCACAGAGTATCCTTCCCCACCACTCCCAGGTCGGCCGCTCCATGATCAACGTAAGCAGGAACGTCGCTAGGCCGGACCAGGACCAGACGGATTCCGTTATGTTCGACCAGCAGTCGACGACCCAACTCCTGGCGCTCCAGATCAATCAACCCAGCGCGGCGAAACAGATCCAGGCTGTCCTCAAGGAGGGCTCCGGTGGGAACGGCCAGCGAAATCATGGCCATAACTCCTCTTCTTGGATCGAGATTAAGCCCCCACTCCGATCGCAACGCTGAATTGAATCGCCTCCGGTGACATACAATCGCTGCAATGCCGGCGGATCAGACGTCCACGATAGCCCCCCCGCGGCCTCCGACGGCTGATGTTCCATTAGGACTTGTCGCCCCGCCGCCCGTAACCTAGCCGCCAATCGGAGAGCCGATTCCAAGCCGGCCTGATCCCAGGCCAAATCCACATCGAGCGGCGATGGCCGCGAGTCAAGCCCAGCCAAGCGGAGCGACTCGTAAACCAGATCGAGGTTGATAACCAAGCCAGTGGAGGCGGCCGGTCGCCCCAAGCGGCCCATCAACTGATCATATCGTCCGCCCATCGCCAATCGTCGACTGGGCTGCTCACCGTAAACCTCAAAGGTAATTCCCGTGTAGTAATCGAAGTCTCGAATCGCCCCCAGGTCGATGTTCACTACCTCTCCCAAGCCATGGATTCGGAGTAACCGGTAAACCTCGGCCAACTCGGCCAAGGCCCGCTCGGCTCGATCGCTGTTGGCCAGGGCGCCGGCCACCGAGAGGATCTCTTCTCCCCCTCTCAAGGCGGGGAAGCGAAGCAGCAGCTCCTGATCGGCGGTTCGCAGGGGAGTAGTCGCCAGCACCTCCTCGACCGCAACCAGATCGCGTCGAGCCAACGCCTGGCGAAGCTCCAACCGAACGGCAGCCGACACCTCTAAACCGGCCAAAACGCCAAGTAAGAATTCGGCGTGTCCGATCTCCAGCTGGTAGTCGGTCAATCCGAGGGCGGAGAGACAGCCGGCCGCCGCCGCGATCACCTCGGCATCGGCCACCTCACCGCCCGCCCCAATAAGCTCGGCCCCCACCTGGTAAAACTCCCGCTGGGCACTGAGCGGCCCGCAATCCCAGCGGAATACCGGACCGGAGTAACAGAGCCGGAGCGGAAGGGCTTGAGAGTGTAGCTTGCCAGCGGCTACTCGAGCCACCGAAACCGTCCGTTCCCCAACCAAAGCTAAGATCGCTCCATCCCGGTCGATCAGCTTGAAAAGCTGCCGCTGCTGCTGAGTAGTCAAGCCGGTAGAAACCGTCTCCAAACTTTCCAACAGCGGAGTAACCAGGTAGCTGTATCCCCTACTC
>JBOHUW010000011.1:0-12992 GCA_050734895.1 Candidatus Dormibacteraceae bacterium
GGATTACCTCGCTAATTGTCAAGCTCGTGGGCTCAGCCCGAAGACGATCAGGCATTCCCATGGTTATCCGTTGCGAGAGGTTTTCCTTGCGCCGGATGGCATTTCAGGGCGGAGACGTAAGGGGTGGCAGCATAGATCGCATCACTGGATCGCGGAGAACTTCCGCTGTTTCCCGGAGTAGTTGCGCCGCCTCACCAGAGCTTAGTCGCGCGCAAGCTTGCCACCAGAGGTAGTGCTCGCCGAGCACCCCTGACTCCTTCCATCCTTCGGCCTGCTCGAAGGTCACCGGTCCGGCCAGCCTCCGGATGGCGCTGCCCCGCGGATCGCTGTCAAAAGGGTACTCTCCCCAGATTTGAGCCTCGGCCACGGTGGGAGTGACCCAGAAGTCCTCGATCAGCTCCATCAGGAGAACGCGGACATCACTACTTGAGGCCTCGCGAGAAAGGTGAGCCGCATCCTCTAGGGTGAGAGCATCAACGAAGCTCCTTATTGCCTTGCGATGGATGTCGAGACCCCAGGCATCCACGGCTGGGTTGTCGTCGGACGCCAGCTTGGCTGCTATCTCGCCATCCTGCTCCTCAAAGTCGAGGGTAATGCCATGCCGCCCCGCACAGAACATCTCGACCGCAGGTGGAATCATCGCTTGCCGCTTCACGTTGGGCTCGTCATTGCGCAGGTCGTAGAAGTAGGCAGTAACATCGCGAGGCCCGTCGCCAACCTGCTCCGGCTGAAATCCAATCAGGCGAACTGGAGGCATTTCCAGCAAGTCTGCATCGTCGAGGATTGATTGAAGGGCCCCCATGGACTTCCCACTCCAGCCCGCATCGACAAGCACCGTGCCGGGATCAGCGATGCCTTCCTGCTGGATATAGGCCAACAAGCGCTGACGTGCCCCCTCGATCTGGGGCCTGACAGCCCTGACAACATCGGGGTTTGCCACGAAATTGCGCATCGCTTCGAGCTGTGGCGATCCAGGTTCCGCCCGCAACAGGGGATCGACATTGCATGCGTCCATCTGCTCCCCAAAATCCAGGGGGTTGATGCGTAGTCGCTCGCACAGATCACTGATGCTGGGCTTCATGAAGCTGGCGAAGAGCCACCGCGAGTCAGCCATCCTCCCAGGGTCCATGGCCGCGTAGTCGATCGTGGCCCGGCTTCCATGAACATAGCGCAGATCAATGTCGGTGTATCCTAACCTCTCTTTGAGTTGATTGGCGACCTCAAACATGACCTGGCCGTCTCGTGCCATGAAGCACAGACGCTTGTTGTCGCTATCCTGAGTCTCACCAAGCAGCCAGCTGACGTAGCTGACGATCAGAGGGGCTGCCACACCGGCGGACACCGACACGATAGTGCCTGACCGGGAGGTGGGATCAACGTCGGCGCGAGCAGACCGCGCGGCTCTCTGCAGAACAGGCGCACAAGCCGCTCGACTCTCTGCGAAGCGCGAGTCGTAGCGGTCTGAGGCGTCTTCTGAATTCATCTGTGGTCAGTGATGTCCATTCAGGAGGCTATTTAGAGCTTCAGCTTGGCAAGTCTACTACATATCGCGGGTCGGGGCTTCCCAAAATGTCCGTCACGAGGAAGTCGGGGGCCTATGGGTGCTTGCTAGACAGCATCTTGTGGGCATGTTTAGGAAGCCCTGCATATTCTGTCCAGGACTCCTGAATGGACCCGCGGCAGCTCCTCGATTTTTGGTCGCTGCGGCCATATCGGCTATTGATTGTTTGAGCAGCAGTGGTCTGTTCGGGCAATTACTTGCTTTCAAAGGCCGCCAAATTTTATCGAAGATCACCAATCCCAGAAGTGACGTTCTAATTGCCCTGGAGATTGCTGGGTTCAAGGGAGCGCGGCCCTACCCGGGCTCTTGGAGTGACTGGTCGAGTCGCGAGGTCCCAATTGCTACTGGTAGCTAGTAAGGAGCCAATAGACTAGACTGTCCGCCTTTTGTCTTTCCCTTAGTGAGAAGCTACCTGTAGGTTATTTGCATTAAGGGAGGTTGTTGTATGAACCATAAGCTAGTGTTTTGCGTCTGTTTATTGGTAGTGATGCTTTTTCCCTCCCCAGTTTCAGCTTGCCCTCAAGATCGGGGAAGTGGATCACATGTAATATCTAACCAAAATGACCGTTTACCTGAGCCGAATGATAGCTTACCCGATCGAAGCTGCAACCCATACGATCTAAGCTGTAGCTTACCTGATTCAAACTGCGATTCACATGAACTGAGCTGCATACAGCCCGATCGAAGCTGCAACCCATACGATCTAAGCTGTAGCTTACCTGATTCAAACTGCGATTCATATGAACTGAGCTGTATACAGCCCGATCGAAGCTGCAACCCATACGATTCAAATTGTGACTCACACGATCAAAATTGCAAACCGACTACCGGTACCCCTCAATCCCTCAAGATTTGGTTGACCGGCTACACCTTTCAAAACAACACTCCCAGGAACTCTGATAGCTCTAGTCTGCCATGCTTACACAGAAGGGGTGGTGGAGGTATAGGTACTTACCAAGATCCGATAACCGCTGCCGTTCCCGGTCATCCCGGTCAGCTTAGCGGCATCTGGAAGAGAGGTGCTAGGTTCTACCTGCCCACCATCCAACGTTACGTTATTGTCGAAAACACCGGAGCTAGCCCCGCTCCGGATGGGCTGAACGGCCACCTGGATGTGTGGATCGGTGGTGAGGGCTATAGCGGAGATGATACTTACGGCTGTGCTCGGCAGATTACCGGCAGAGGTATTCTTGCGATCTACAATCCCCCACCCAACCTCCCGGTGCACAACGGGCCGCTCTTCGACAAAGGTGGATGCAATGTCCCTGACCAAGCCGGCTGAGAGACGGGGGTAAACTTGCCACCATGGAGATCGAGATGACTACTTGGTACCTGGAGCAAACGAGCCCCCAAAAGTTACGATCAGCACCCTTGCCCAGTGACCCGGTGATGATTAAGCGCGCTGAAATACCAAGCCCTGAGTTCAGCCGATTTCTCTACACAGCGGTAGGAGGATATTGGTACTGGACCAAAAAATTGGGATGGAGCTGGCAGCAGTGGACAGAATGGCTCGCTCGGCCCGGCGTGGAGACATGGGTGGCATGGCTACGCGGTACTCCGGCTGGTTACGTTGAGCTAGAAGCCCAGCCTGCGGGACAGGTCGAGGTGACGTGTTTCGGCTTGCTGTCTGCTTTTATCGGGCGGGGCATCGGCAAATTTCTGCTTACCAACGGACTCGCCCGCGCCTGGGACCTGGCCGAACGATGGGCCGAACAGGAGCGCACCGAACGGGTGTGGCTCCATACCTGTTCGTTAGATAGCTCACAGGCCTTGGCCAATTACCAGGCGCGAGGCCTCCGCATCTACGACACCCGCGTCAAGACCAAGGAGGTTACGAGTGAGCCCTCCGGACCATGGCCAGGGGCAAACAAACCCTCTTTTTCGAACTGAGCTTTAGGGGTGGAAGCCCGGATATAGGTGACATGTTTCCGGAATCGATTCCGGAAACATGTCACCTATATCCGGAGCAAGGCTACCTTATTGGGCAGTGATTAACCGCATCGGTTTGCCCCCAGATGTCCCCGCCCTGGTCGAGAACACCATTGCCCTGACCCTATTTCGAGCTTACGAGCCCCAGGAAGAGCAAATTCGCGGCTTGGGGGATCCTTCCTTACTCCATGTCTGGCGCACCAGGCGAGATGGCGAAACCGATTTTGTCGCCGGTTCCAGGAAGGACTTTGATGTAGTGGAGGTGAAGTATCGCAACCGGGTGGATCGCCGAATAATCACGCCGATGCGACAGGCTTTCCCCGGTCGACCAATAATTATCGCTTCGAAGCAAGAATATGCGGTGCTCGACGAACAAACGGCGATTCTACCTGCCGCCTTGTTGGCCTGGTGGCTAGGCTGTGATGATACACAGTGAGCTGGAAGGCATCGAGCAGTATGTACGCTGAATCAGTAAATGTCTACCCCCATTCGGGGCTTTTCAATATTGGGTGAGCACTACCCCGCTGATCACCAATACTCCGCCGACCACGACGTTCCAGCTGAGCGATTCGCCCAGCAGTGCCCAGCCTAGTAGGGTCGACCACAGCGGAATTACATAAGTGACCATTGAGGTTACGGTCGGCCCAACGGTCCGGATCAGCCGGAAGTTGAGGATGTAAGCGACCCCAGTGCCAAGCGCGCCCAATGCCAGCAAACTGGCGGCCGCCGCTGCTCCCGGCCATATGGGGAGGCCATTGGTCAGCGGGATGATCAGCACCAGTTCGACGGTAGCTAAGGTGATCTGCGCAGCCGACAGCGCTGTTGCCGATTCCCGACAGTTGGATAAGAACCGCCTGATGTAGACGAACCCGGCGCTGGAACAGGTGGTTGCGGACATGCACGCTAGCGTCCCGATCAGCGTACCGGTGTCGATGCCGTGCCAAACTCCGAGCACGACGAGGACACCAGCGAATCCGACTAGCAGTCCGAGCAGCAGCCTGGCCATCGGACGTTCAGCGCGTATCAGCGCTAGCACGAAAAACAAGGTAGTCAGGGGAGTCGTGGCATCCCACACTCCGGCCAAAACCGAGCTGACACGGGTTTCTCCGTAGGCTAAAAGCACGAATGGGACAGCGTTTAATAATAGCGCCACAATCGCCGCATGGCCCCACGTGTGGCGGTTCCGGGGTATCGATGCCCGGTTCGCCAGACAGATTACCCACAGCGTCAATGCGCCGAAAAAGCAGCGCCATAGCGCTACCCAGATCGGGGCGACTCCGGCGTCAACTGCCACCTTGATCAAAGCGAAGCTGCTTCCCCAGATCGCCGACAGCAGGACGAACCCTCCTATCCATCCCCTCTTCACCCGTCAAATTCTGGCATTGGGAAATACCGGGGACAGGAAACAATAAAAATTTAGGGCTTGACTTAGAGTGCACTCTAAGACGTAGCATCGTTTTCATGACCACAGCAACCACCGAACGGCTCCGAACCCTGGCTGACACCTTCGATGTTCCGGACCTGCCGGAGCTCTCGGAGGAGCTGGTGCGCTCGCTGGATCTACCTGCGGATTTGGCTAACGAGATGGCCATCTCCGAGGTCGCAGCAGTTACGGGAGTCAGCGCTCACACGCTGCGCTATTACGAACGTATCGGGTTGGTCGACGTCGCCCGTGACACCGGCGGCCGGCGCGTCTATGACTCCCAGGCGCTAGCTCGAGTAGTGTTCTTGACTCGGCTGCGAATGTCGGATATGCCCATCCGCGACATCACGCACTACATCGATCTGGTCCGACAGGGTGAACCCACTGTGTCCGAGCGACTGGCCTTGCTGCAAAAGCACCGCGAGTCGATCCGTCAGCGACTTCTTGATCTGCAGGCAGCTCTCGCAGTAGTCGACTACAAGATCACTACCTACGGCGGTCATTGCGCACCCTGAAGGCGCCTTCCTGGCCGTCAAATCAACTTCAACAACAGGAGTATATGAACATGATTGATACAAAACGAACTCTCGGGCGCGGTGGTCTCACCGTCTCTCCCCTCGGTCTGGGCTGTATGGGCATGAGTCACGCCTACGGTCCGGCTGATACCAACGAGTCGATCACGACCATTCGTCGGGCTCTGGATCTGGGGGTGAATTTTTTAGACACCGCCGACATGTATGCCGCCGGCGCGAACGAGAGGCTCGTCGGGAAGGCCATCGCCGGGCACCGCGACCAAGTCGTGCTGGCCACGAAATTTGGCATCGTCGTCGATCCGAACACCTTCGAGGGGCAAAGGGTGGACGGTTCACCCGCGTATGTGCGATCGGCGATTGAGGGCTCACTGAGCCGCTTGGGCGTCGACTATATCGACCTGTACTACCAGCACCGCCCGGATCCGCAGGTCCCGATCGAGGAGACCGTCGGCGCGATGGCCGAGCTAGTCGTCGAGGGCAAGGTGCGTTACCTTGGGCTTTCCGAAGCATCGGGCGAAACCATCCGGCGAGCCAGTTCCGTGCATCCGATCGCAGCTGTGCAAACCGAGTGGTCGCTTTTCAGCCGGGACATCGAAGACGAGGTCGTGCCGACCTGCCGAGAGCTCGGCATCGGATTGGTGCCCTACAGCCCGCTTGGCCGCGGTCTGCTCACCGGCGCGATCGCCTCGCTTGACAACCTGGCCCCTGATGACTTCCGGCGCACCCTACCGCGCTGGGCAGCCGAGAACCTCGAGGCAAACCTCGAACTGGTCTCCGAGGTTCGCGCCATCGCGACCGAGCACCAAGCAGCGCCCTCACACATCGCGCTGGCCTGGCTGCTGGCTCGGGGCGAGGACGTCGTTCCTATCCCGGGAACCAAACGGCGGCGCTACCTGGAAGAAAACATCGCATCGCTCGACGTTTCTCTGAGGGCTCAGGACCTGGCCAGGTTGGATGGCCTGCGCCCGTCCGGCGACCGCTACCCTGACATGAGCTGGGCGAGTCGCGATACCGCCGCCGTCTCCGGTTGAGCTCCTGCCGAGGCCGCGATATAATGAGATGCACCTGAATGCCTGCTAGGTGATTGAGATAGCATTGCTTCCGGTAAACTACCCAACCATTCCAAAGGAGGGAAGAATTGAAAATTATTTATAGGCTCGGATGGCGGCGAACCGGTCAGGTGGTGGTCGCTGGCGCGCTTAGCGTTTCGTTACTCGCGGCCGTCGGGGGGACAGCCTTAGCGGTGCGAAGTCAAAATGATGATTACGTGGTAGGGACAGCCAAAGCGAAGAACACCCCGATCAGACAATCTCCAGTGGACAATTCTCCTGTGAATCAAACGGCTGAGCCGGGTGACGTTTTACACATCTATTGCTATGGCGGAGTCTGGTACGACCTGAGTAAGTATGAGAGGCCCTATGGCGGGGGGTGGAGTCGGGCAAGTTCCATTGTTGTTGCTGATCCTCGTGACGCCGATCGTATCCCTTTCTGTGAGAATGGAAAGGGCTAGGGCTAACCTGGCGAGGCTATGACGGGAGCCCCAGTTTTTCTTGGGCACCGGAAGCATTCTGCATCCCAGAGACAAGGAGGAGCGCAGTAAGCTGCGCCGAGCCTCTTTCGGGCCGGGTCTGAGTCGAGGTCGTAGCCCTGTCCACATGCGACAGCGGTCCGGTTCAGCGCAGCGTGGTTCCCGAGGCAAGGAGGTGATAGTCCCCGAGATCCCAGGCTAGCAGTGCGTAGAGCTGGACCAGCCCTGACTGCACCAGCAGGTTGGGCGGTACAGCCAGCAGTCCGGTGCTGCGGTCTACACTCGACCACAGCGTATCCGCGTAGGTTTGTAGGGCTTGACGATAACGGGGATTGGGGCGGAGCGTACTGAGCCGGAGAAGATTCTTGAAGAAGATCGCGTTGAAGACCACGTCCTGCGTCAAAAGGCGACCGGCCTGATCATAGAAATCAAGCGCGCGGCCAGCTAAATCTACCGCCTGGTCCAGGTATACCCGATGACCCGTGGCCACTGAGAGGAGGGCTGTCGCACCCAACATGACTCCCTGGTTGTAGCTCCACTGGGTGATGTCGGCGGTGCCTTGAAAGTTGATGTGATCCCAATAGAGCCCGTTAGGAGCCTTCAGGTAGCGGTTAACCCAATCCAGCATCTGCTTGGAGTGGTCGAGGTAGGAGTTCTCTTTGGTGATCAGGTAGAGATGCAGCCCGAGCTCGGCACCCGGGCCGTTGGAGATGGTGTTCCGGTCATGGTTTCCGCCCCCCATGGTCCAATATGTGCCCCCGGAATCGGCGTGCGAGGAATCGGTGTCCCAGCCGTAGCGAACGATTTCAAAGATGGCCTTGGCCCTAGCCAGCGCAGCAGTGTCCCCGGTCATCTGAAACTGCTGGATGGCGGCCAACCCGATCCACTCGTTGTCATCATAGAAAAGGTCATCTCCTTGACCGAGAGGCGGGATCACGTAAGACGTGTAGCCGGGTGACGGAGTTGGAGCGGGCGGACTGGGCGGATTTTCGGAGATCGGCGCCGGGTTCCAATAGTGGGCGAGGCTGGATACCCGATCGGCAAGCGCTCTTTTATAGTTCCTGCCGCCCCGAGGCAGGCCCGAGAGCAACATGGTGGCGACCAACGCTTGCGAGAAGGGCCAGACATAGGAGTACGAGTTGCCCGATGGCGGAGAGGTGGGTCGATAGAGCTTGACTCCGGCCACGTAGAACTGGCGCTGCATCGCCTCGTAGGCGGCGATTGCCCGCTCCGAATTCCGGTTATTGGCGACGTCCCCGGTGCAGCCAGCTGTCAGCGGGATCTGGAGATTGGCTAGCAGCGGTGCACCCAAGGCGGCGGTAGCCGACTTCCCGAACGCTCTTCTGTTTATTTCATTGTCACGCTCGCTGATCACGCTTCGGCTGGCTCGCGTTCTGGCAGGTGGGCGAGGATGAGTCCGACCGAGACAATGAGAAAGTTTTGCAGTGCTGGCTGTAAACCATTCCATTTGGATGACTGCCACATCTGGAACCACTCCCCTCCCACCACGATGAAGCCGCCACCGAAGAGCATGAGTTCCATTAGCCATCCACAGGTCGATAATCGTCGCGCCAGGTCGGTTCCTTGATGCCTACCGAGGGCCCAGAGCCAGGCGATACAGGCGGCGATGAGCACGAGGGCGGTGAGAGATTCCCAGATAATTATCGCTACATAGGCGCCGGTGGCGATCTCTGGATTAATGATGGCTCGCCACATCATGTGCGGCGACCGGAATGTCGTATCCATCGCGAGCACATGCACGACGAACGCTTGGTTCGTCCCGAAGTCTGTGAGGTTGCCCACCGAGATGAGTGTGATCTGGAGTGCGGTGATCAGCGTCAGAATGGCGACAACTATCCGGGTCCTACCTAATGAAGCGAGAAGACGCATGGTGGACATCTTAGCGGTCGATCACGTCCATTACCAGGTGAACATGCTGCTGAGGGCTTCGACGAGCAGAATTGTAAGACGGAATTCTTCATTATGGAGGTCATGGATCTTCCCTTCACCGAGAATGCAACTTGGTGGGATCAGTGGCTACACGCACTGGCAATGGCTTATCATCGGTCACCTTTGGATTTCTGACGGCTTGCGAAGGGGCGGGCTCGGTATGCTTCTACTCAAGACGATCGAGGATGCATCGAGAGAACGGGGATGCATCGCGGCGTGGCTCGATACCTACAGCTTTCAATCCAAGCCGTTCTATTCAGCACAGGGTTATGTCCAGTTCGGTGAGCTACCCGACTATCCGCCGGGGTACAAGCGTCATTTCCTATGGAAGCGACTCGACTCCATCTCTACTAAGTAGCGTAGGAGTTTCTTATCTCCATCGTTGACGCGACAGAGATCTATTGCTTAACGATGGTCGGAACCTCGGCGCGAGAAAGCTGTAGCTCCCGGCCAACCGTGGCATCGAGGGCCAGGGTTTCTTTCCTGATCCACTCGCCGTGGGTGGCAAAAACTACTTCTAGCTCAGTGGGATACTGCAGCTGGATTCGGTCGGTCATCTCTAGCTTCGCCTCGCGGCGGAGATTCTGCACCGCTCGGATCACCTCCCGGGCCTGCCCTTCGATCGCCAGCTCAGGAGTTACCTCGGTATCTAGGGCAACCGCAAAATCACGACCATCGGCTACCGCGTATCCCTCCCGCGCTCGAGTCCGAATTTCCACCTCTTCGGCTGTCAAGGTCTTATCTCCTATTCGCACCGTCTCTCCCTCGATGGAATATTCTCCCTTCTCGGCTTGCTTTCGAAGGGCTGAGAACTCCGATCCATACCTAGGGCCGAGAACCTCCGGACGTAGGAACAGCTCGATCCGGGCGAAGTCCTCACTGGAGTCGGTCAGCCGAACGCTCTTGATGTTCAGCTCCTCACGGATAAGTGATTCGAAACGCTTTACGCTGGCGACCACCTGAGGATTGCGAGTAGCCACAATCAGAGTCGAGAGTGGTTGTCTAACCTTCAAGCCACTCTCCACCCGTGCCGATCTGGCCGCCTCGACCACATCTCGGGTCAGCGCCATGGCGGTCAGAATCTCGGGATCTAGGAGATCAGCCGCAGGAGTCGGATAATTTGCCAAATGAACGCTCCGCTCAGCATCCTCCACTACCCCAGCCACCAGGTTGGACCACAACTCCTCGGTTAGGAAGGGAACGACCGGAGCTAGGCACTGGATCAGCCGACAGAGGGAATACCAGAGGGTGTCGTAGGCGACCTTTTTATCGACATCATCTTCGGCCTTCCAAAACCTCGGGCGAGAGAGTCGAACATACCAATTCGAAAGATCGTCGAAGTAGCCTTCAGCTGCGCGGATCAGCGCTGGCGAGTCGTAGTCATTGAGGGCCTGGCGGCAGCTCTGGACCAGCTTCTCGGTGCGTGCCAGCAGCCAGCGGTCAAGCTCGGTTAGCCCAGCAGGGTCGGGGCCGGACTCTAAGATTTGGGCGGTCGGCCGATAGCCATCGATTCCGGCATAAAGAACAAAGAAGGAATAAGTGTTCCACAGCGTGAGCAGCTTGCGCTTGATATCCCGCGCCGGACCGTAGCCGAAATTCAAGTTCTGGGCCGGATCCTGGCCGGCGTAAGCCCAGCGCATCACCTCCGCTCCCATCTCATCGGCCGCCTCGTCAAACCAGATCGCGTTGCCCCACGACTTGTGCATCGCTCTCCCGCTTTCGTCGTTCACCTTCTCATAGCAGAGAACTCGACGGTAGGGAGCCTTGCCGACCAGGGCAACACTCATGAAGAGCATGGAGTAGAACCAGAGCCTGATTTGCTCGCGCATCTCACAAACCCAGTCGGCTGGAAACCACCGCTCCCAGTAGGCATGGTCGGGCAGATCGGCTCCCGTTAAGCCCTCTCCGGCTCCCTCTGCATAACCGTGAACTCGATACTCCGGGTTTTTCCAGCCGAGGGTGGAGAAGGGTACGATGCCGGCGTCCAGCCAGCAGTCACCGACATCCTTGGTCCGGCTGGCCGGCTCCCCGCACTCCTGACAGCGAACCTGAATTTCATCGATCCAGGGCCGATGCAGCTCGGGTAGCTCTTTCCACTCCACCGCCGCTGATTTGAGCTCGTCTTTCGAGCTGATGATGGTCAAGTGGCCCTGGGAACAGCAGTAAAAGGGCAGGGGAAGACCCCAGTAACGCTTGCGGCTGATGCACCAATCACCCATGTTACGTAGCCAGTCGACCATCCGCTTGCCGTACTGCGGTGGATCCCACTTAACCTGCTCGGCCGCGTCGATCATCGGCTGTCTGATCTCTTTCGAGCTGATGAACCACTCATCGACGACTCGGTAGATAAGCTCGGTTCCACAGCGCCAGCAAACTGGGTAACGGTGGCTAAGGGTTTCACTAGAAACAATTCGATCTCGTTTGGCCAGGGCTTCGAGCACCCGGGGGGCCACTTCGGCGATTGAAGCGCCGTGCAGCCAGCCAAACTCGGGGAGATAGAGTCCCATCTCATCAACCACCGGAATCACAGTCAAGCCCTCGCGGCCGGCGAGCAAGAAATCCTCCGGGCCGCAGCCAGGCGCTATGTGAACCAGACCGGTGCCTTCCTCGAGCGAGACCTCATCCCAGGCCACCACTCGGTGATCAGCTCTCTTTTGGGCAGGTAGCTCATCGAACAGCCCTTGATACCTCCGACCGACCAACTCGGAACCCGGAACTAGGCCGAGCACCTGGCCCTCGATCGGAACTTCGCTGAGCCGACTCTCGGCAACGTAAAGAATCCCCGACGCGGTTTTTACTCGAGCGTACTGGGCGGTGGGATTTACCGCCACGGCGACGTTGGCCGGAAGCGTCCAGGGCGTAGTCGTCCAAATCACCAGCTGCTCCGCGGGGTTATCCTCCAGTGGCAGCGAGACATAAACCGAGGGATGAGTGATGACGTTGTAGGAATCGATCAGCTCGTGCTGAGAGAGTGAAGTGCCGCAGCGAATGCACCACGGCATGGCCTGATGTCCCCGGTACAGCCACCCCTTCCGGTGGCACTCGGCCAAAAAGCCCCAGATGTAGGAGATATTGGCATCGGTCATGGTGAAGTAGCTGTTCGGCCAATCCATCCACTGCCCGAGTCGCCGGGATTGTTCGATCTGCACCCCGGCGAAGTGCGCCACTCGATCCCGGCAGGCGCGGGAGAACTTATCCAGCCCATAGGTTTCGATATCGCGCTTGGAGTTCAGGCCAAGCGCCTTCTCCACCTCCACCTCCACCCACAGCCCTTGGCAGTCGAAACCATTCTGATAACGCTGATCCTCGCCAAGCATGGCGTGATACCGCTGCCAGAGGTCCTTCAGCGTCCGACCCCAGGCATGATGTACTCCCATCGGGTTGTTGGCGGTGATCGGTCCGTCTAGGAAGGAGTAGGGAGTATTACCCTGATTCCGCCGCCGCCGCTCCTCGAAGATACCCTCCTCAGCCCACCAGGCCAGGATGCGGCGCTCAATTTCCGGGAAGTCAAGCGTTGAGGCAGGCTTGAAGAGAGCGGTCGGAGGAGTAACCATCATGGAAATAAGGATATCAATTCAGAAGCCCACACTGAATTTATTAAGAGCTTGCGAGGGACTCCTGGCAACCGTAGCATAGCGAGTGCGATGGGATTGCAGATTATGCTCTCGCCAGATTCGCTGCATGATGCTCCGAATGACTCCCAACTGCGTAGCAACGTTCAGCAGCTTCAGTAGGTGGTGCTATTGGTACGCGGCTCCCAACAATTGGTGGTCACCGGGGATGGATAACGACAGAACAGGGAAATTAGGCATCTCACCATAAATCGCACTCTATTTACGGAAGACTTTATTGGCAGAGGCCTGTCACTCGGCAATCTGTGGAAGAACTCATATAAGATACGCGCCATGCTTTGGTATTCTATATGCTCTGATGAACCACGAAACATAATTTCGCTTGGCGGTTAAATGAACTGGCGAGAATCATCACCGATCAGCATAGTTACTCGCAGTAAACGTCTGCCAAGGTTTTTTGCGCTGGTTTAAGATGGTAATTTCTGATTCTCTTGCC
>JBOHUW010000012.1:0-12948 GCA_050734895.1 Candidatus Dormibacteraceae bacterium
GGGTGTGACCGTAGACGTCGTGGGTGTGCCAGCCCCCTTGCTCAACTCCCCGGCCGGCGGCCACCTCAGGCCAGATCCGCTCCAACAATCCCCCCTGCCAGAGCAGTTCGATACCGCTCGATGGTCGGGGAGAGACCAAGATTCGAATCAGCTCTTCTCGAATGCGTTCCACGGCAACCACTGGCGGACCGAGGCGTGGGGCCAACTTGGACATGGTCGGCAATAGGCCCCTCTCCAACTCGAAGCCCAACTCGGCAGCGAAGCGTACCCCGCGCAGCATCCGCAGTGGATCATCCGAAAAGGTCTGGATGGGGTCGGATGGAGTGCGGAGAAGTCGTCTTTCAATATCTGCCCGCGCCCCCAGCAGATCGTGGACGCCACCCGCCAAATCCATCAGCAGAGTGTTGATGGTGAAATCACGGCGGAGCAGATCTTCAGTTAAACTGGCCGGCACCACCTCTGGGTTGCGTGAATTTGGCGTGTAGGATTCGCGCCGAGCCGAGGCAAACTCCACCACCCTCTTCCCCCACACCACCCGAGCAGTACCGAAGCGGGGAAATTCAATCGGCGGCCGAGCCTTGACCAGCCGAGCGAAAGTCCGAGCCAGAGTTAGCGCTTCCCCCTCCTCGACCACCATGTCCAAATCCGGATGCGGGCGACCGAGCAGCCGGTCACGGACGTAGCCGCCGACTGCCCAGGCACCTACTCCCACCTGATTGGCTGCTGCTCGGAGTGCAGGGAAAGCCGGGTCCAACTCAGAATTCAGAGGTGAGATTTGGCCCATTCCACCGCCCCCACAAGGCCCCCCCGATCACCCAAACGAGCGCGCCGAAGCTTGGGCCGACGGGCCCGCTTGATGTACGGAGAGGAGCGCAGCGCGGCGAGCAAAAGCGGCTGCAGCTGGCCCCAGGAGCGGGTGAAGCCGCCGCCGATCACGATCAGTTCGGGATCGAAGAGGTTGGCCAAGTTGACCAAACCTTGGCCCATGTGGCCGGCAATGCGCTGAATTATCTCCCGCGCCTCCTGATCTCCCTCTAGGGAGCTGCGGAGGAGTTCTACTGCCGATTTTCCGTACTGCTTGAACACATTGGCTCCGCTACAGAAAGCTTCCAAACAACCGCGCTGGCCACAGCCACAGAGCGGGCCTTGCGGATCTAGCACCATATGACCCACCTCTCCAGCCGAACCGTGCGCCCCAGCGTAGAGCTCGCCGTTGAGCACCAGCCCACCCCCAACTCCGGTACTCCAGGTTATATACAACATATCCCGCACCCCTTGGCCGGCCCCTTGATGAAACTCTCCCCATCCGGCAAGGGTGGCATCATTTTGCAGATGGATCGGACAATCCATGGCTGTGCCCAACAGTTCACCTAGGTGAGTGTTCTGCCAGCCCTCCAAATTGGGCTGATGAGGTAGATTTGGTGGATTGACCAGGATTCCCCGTTCCACATCAACCGGTCCAGGGGCTCCAATCCCCACGCTCTTCAGCCGACCAACCAGCCCATGACGGGAAACCTGATCGGCTAGCCAGGCCACCATATGTCGAGGCGTACCAAGGAGGATAGTTTTAGTCTTGGCCACCGTCTGAATTTGGCCATCCAGCCGAGCAAAGGCAACTCGCACCTGAGTTCCGCCCAGGTCAATTCCTGCAATCACGTTGCCCCCTCATTAATGAACCAGTTTCCCACATCATCAGCTTGGGTAACTAAATTTGTGAAAGGAGAGATTTTTATCATATGTTGAACCCCCAAGAGTTACCCGTTCTACCCCTCACCCAGGCGGTCGTACTGCCTCGGATGAACGCCACCATTCCGGTTGACTCCGAGGATGCCAAGCGCGCAGTCAAAGCAGCGGTGGAGGGTGATGGTCGCTTCCTCCTCCTGCCCAAAGTAGAGGGACGATACGCTGAGGTAGGAGTTATCGCCAAACTCGAAGAGCGGGGCAACCTCCCCGACGGCACCGATGTAATCGTTCTTCAGGGCCGCCATCGCGCCCGATTGGGTTTGGTCAGCACCGCTGCCAACGGAGAGTTAGTAGCCGAGGTGGAGCCCCATCCTGATCCAGCAACCTGGTCCGAGGAGGCGACCCAACTGGGCCACGAATACCGCGCCCTGATGGAGAATACGTTGGAATCTAGGGGTGCACAGCAGATCGCCCAACTGCTGCGGGCGATCGACAACCCTGGTCACCTGGCGGATATGTCCGGCTACTCACCCGACCTCTCACTCAATCGGAAGGTTGAGATTCTGGAAACCCTGGAGGTGGAGAGTCGGCTAAGCAAACTGATCAATTGGCAGCGGGAGATTCTGGCTGAGCAGCAGCTGAAAGAGCAGCTGAAAAGCCAGGTCTCGGAGCAGATGGAAAAGAATCAGCGTGACTTCCTCCTTCGCCAGCAGATGGATGCCATCCGTAAGCAGTTAGGGGAATCAGAGAGCGATGTCGTCGCCGATTACCGCCGCCGCGCCGACGAACGGGAGATTCCGGAGGCCGCCCGTAAGGAATTTGACCGGGAGTTGGGCCGTCTGGAGCGGATGAGCGAACAGAGTCCGGAGTATGGCTGGATCCGCAACTTCTTAGACTGGATGTTGGACATCCCTTGGAACCAGCGAAGTGCGGATAGCTTCGACCTGAAGCAGGCACGAGAGATTCTCGATGCCGATCACTCCAAATTATCCGATGTCAAAGACCGAATCATCGAATTCCTAGCGGTGCGCAAGCGACGCCAGGATCGAGGTCTGGCCAACCAGGGCGGTCGTGGTTCAGGAGCAATCATCACCCTGGTCGGCCCACCTGGAGTAGGAAAGACCTCACTCGGGGAGTCGGTGGCCCGAGCGCTGGGGCGGAAGTTCGCTCGCATCTCGCTTGGTGGCATCCACGACGAGGCGGAGATTCGGGGCCACCGCCGAACCTACGTAGGAGCACTCCCTGGCCGTATCGTCCGGGCACTAAAAGAGGCGGGCACCCTTAACCCGGTAATCATGCTCGATGAGATCGAAAAGGTCGGCTCAGACTGGCGTGGCGACCCCTCCTCGGCTCTGCTCGAAGTACTCGACCCGGCCCAGAACCACACCTTCCGCGACCACTACCTGGAAGTCGATCTCAACCTCTCCGAAGTGCTCTTCATGACCACTGCCAACGTAGCCGACACCATCCCCGGTCCCCTCCTTGATCGGATGGAGCTGATATCACTTGACGGCTATACCGAGGAGGAAAAGTTGGAGATTGCCCGCACTCATCTGGTAGGAAGACAGATCGAGCGCAATGGTCTGAGCGAATCAGAAATTCAGGTGAGCGACGCCTCCCTCAACCAAATTATCGCCGATTACACCCGGGAAGCCGGCGTACGGCAGCTGGAGCGTGAATTGGGACGGTTGCTACGCAAGGTGGCAACCCGATTGGAATCTACCTCTCTCGAAACACCGGTGTTGGTCGAGCCTTCATTGGTTCGCGAACTCCTAGGCAAACCCCGCTTTCACTTTGAGGAGGCGGCGGAGCGAACCGCTGTGCCCGGAGTAGCCACTGGCTTGGCAGTAACCGGAGCCGGAGGTGATGTTCTCTTTCTGGAAGCAACTGCCATGGGCAAGGATCAGAAGCAGGAGCTGACTCTCACCGGTCAGCTCGGTGACGTAATGAAGGAGTCGGCTCAGATAGCCCTTTCCTACGTCCGCTCCCACGCCCGCGAACTTAAGATCGAGGAATCGGCACTCGCTCGTCAGGTACACATTCACGTTCCGGCTGGAGCGGTACCGAAGGATGGGCCATCGGCGGGGATCGCCATGGTTACGGCCCTGGTTTCCCTCCTAACTGAACGCCCAGTTCGCTCCACCTTAGGGATGACCGGAGAAGTAACCCTTCAGGGACGAGTGTTGCCGATCGGCGGAGTCAAACAGAAGGTGTTGGCAGCCAAACGCGCCGGGTTGAAGGAGGTTATCCTACCTAAGCGAAATGAGCCTGATCTCGACGACTTGCCTGAATCGGCCCGAGAGGAGGTTAAAATTCACCTCGTCGAGGACGTTAAGCAGGTCGTAACTTTGGCCTTGGAACCCGCCCTCGAGCCGATCTTACAGGCATCGTAATACGGAGGGATAAGCAATCAGGTAACTTCGACCCGGTAAGGCTTCAACTCCGGCACGGCTGCCGTGAGAATTTCACTCGCCCGATCGATGGCAGCGGCCGAGGTTTCGGCCTCAATGTCAAACCGAAGTGAGACGTAGTCCGCTCCCATCGTGAGGGCCGGTCCGTGGATCTTCAGTGAATCGAGGATCAGATCGGCCAACTTCTCATCGAAGGCAATGCTTCCCTTGGCTTCAATTTCAACGTTCCAACAAAACATCTGATACTCCTCCTGAATTTATCTCCACTACCCGTTTTAGACCGCCTCGGTGGGGCAGGTTCAGTCCTCGCCTCCGCAGTTCAGCGGCCAGGTTTTTCATTGATCGAGAATCGCTGGGAGTTCCAGACCCGAAGACCGGAGGACCACCCTGGAGAGAGGTAAATTTAACATGTCCTTTGCTTGTATAATCAACTTTCCACCTCTCAGATTTGGCTATCTTGACAATATCTCGGAAATCCATGGGATTCAATCTATCCCATGTTTCCAGACAAAACGCAGACAAATCCAGGCTTATTTTATAGCGTATCGGAGCAGCCTAATCCTTCACCGCAGCTCCTAAATTTGAGCCAGAACATTCTGCAGCCCAAATTCGGCGTCAATCTGTCCTGATTTGACCTTCCACTCGTAGTCCAATAGGGCATTGAGCCCTCGCTCCAGGCTAGATTGAGGGGTGCGTCGCGCCACCTGAAAGGCCTTTTGGATCACAAAGGGATGCTCGCGCATAGCCGACTGGCAGGCGGCGAGGTCTTCTCCTCGTTGCTGCCTGGAATGCACCTCCAAAACTAGCGATATATGTCGGGCCAAGCGGTAGGAGACGGCCATCGGCGACTCACTCCAGAGCAGCTGGCGCAGCACTCGCCAACTCTCAGCGGTGGGCCGAGGCAGAAGAGTATCAGTCAGCCGGAAGATATCCTCTGGGCGATCACTGACGACCAACTCTCGAACTACCGTTTGGGTCAACTTACCGGCTGCCGCTTGATAGGCAGCCAGTTTGCGCAGTTCAGAATCTAAAATTACCAACTCAGGCCGGGCCAACCGAGCAACCAGGGGGCCTACTGCAGAAGGCAGCCCCAAAGAGCGGGCACGCTCGGTCACCCACTCCCCCAATGCCTTATTTTTGAGGCGAACATGCTCCACTAACTGACCTCCAGCCGCCCTCACTGCCTTGGCGAGTTTACTGGCAACGCCTAACTTACCATTCACTGTAAGCAGAAGTCGAGTCGTCTCCGGAACCTCGGTCAGGGCCAGGGCCAGGCCATCCGCTCGACGGAGAGGGATATCCCGCACCACTATTACTCGGTAGGGATCGAGGAAGGGGGCCTGTAAGATCGCCTCGGCGAGGCGATTGGCATTGAGATTCCCCGGATCGAGAGAGTCAAGGCCGAAGCTGGAGACTAACTCCTTTCGCCACTGAGCCACGATCTGCACAGCTTGCTCCTCGACCAGGAAGCGCTCTTCGCCGTGAATGAGCAGGATTTCGGTCGAACGGGCACCCTTTTTGCTCACTTTCATGATCGTACTGGATTAGGTGTTAATAGGATTTTTACTAATCGAAGATGAGGTTGGGGTTGGCCTTATCGGTGAAATCATTCCAGCTGTATTCCCCCTTGCGGGAGAGTCTGCTCCACTACCGGGTCCCCTTCACCATGTGATCCATTCGGAACCCCCCACGCAGCAGTTTGTTGAGCGGCGGCCAATTGTACCCGCCTCACTTTTTCTACGTCCTCAACACTAGGAGGCTTAATCAGATCAGCATAACTGTGGGGTAATGGGAATCCCTTCCAGATAACATCGACCCAATTGAGGCCAAATAGTTTCGTGAGACCCACTTTGAGTTCCAAATCGGCAAAGGTTTCCCACTTCGGATCAAGAAGGCGTGCTGTAACGCCCCGTTCATGCAATAGGTATGACAACTCGGTGACCATGACCCTCAGACCCAGTAAATTTCGTACCTCGTGGCCTAGGAACATGTCCAGGCCCCATCCATGTATCGGACTGATGGACGGGTCCAGCATCGGACCTTCCCTGAGACTACCCAGCTGCTTGAAAGTGCCCCATGGAACAAGAATGCACGTTCCGTCAGCGAAAGGAGCAGGATGATCTCTATTCTCTGGACGATATTGGGAAGCTTCGCCTTCATAGCCAAGCGCATGGTGTGACCAATCGCCATTGTGTGTCGGAGCCGTCAAACCGACACCCACCTTCTCTGATGCAGCAATGAGACCAACAAAGAAACGTTGAGAAAGCTCCACATCATTGTTTAGTACTACTACCCCGTGGCAGGATCTATCATCTGCAAATTCTTTGGATGCAAATTCGATGCCGAGGTTGCAAGCCCTCGCCCAACCGAGGTTTTCCCCCGATCTCACCACCCGCTCGTCGCTGAGGGACTGGTACGGCCCCTCAAAATTAAGTACATCTCGATCGGGGTTCCTGGGATCGTGATTGTCGACAATGATCACGTCCAGTCCAGAATATTTCCGCTCCCTATGAATTTCCTTAACTAGTCGATAGGTCATCTCGTGCAACCCATATATTGGAATCACAACGGCTAGACGAGTCCCTGTCCTAGGTGTCAGTTCTAGGCGGCCATTAGCCTGAACCAAGTTTAAACGGGATTGCATTTTGGAGCCAATATTAGACCAATATGATCCGAGTAATTACCTCGGAGGATAAGCTATCAGCTCATCGGTAGTGCGGGCCCCCGGAGATCGTCCGACGCTGGCAGCTACTCCCAATCGGGGAGGGCGTGTACCTCACGGACATCTGGTAGATCACTATAGCTGCGGCCGTCACCACATTAATCGAATTTCCCATTCCCCACATTGGAATCGATACCGATGCCTCACAAGCAGCTAGAGCAGCTGGCGAGATCCCCGCTAGCTCGTCCCCCACTACCATAGTCAGAGGGAGATGAAAATGGAATTCCGGCAAAGGAGTCGAAGAGGCGGTTAACTCTATAGCCACAGTATGATAGCCCAGCTCGTGCAACTCAGACACCACCTCACTTGCCGAGGAGTGTGCTCTCCACTCCACCCATTTCTCACTGCCCATAGAGGTTTTTCGAATACGTGGCTGGGGCGGCTGGGGGGTAGTGCCACATAGGTAGAGCCGCTCAATCCGGAAGGCATCGGCGAGACGGAAGAGGGAGCCGACATTGAAACCGCTGGTCAGGTTATCAGCGACCATAACCACTGGCGTTCTAGGCAGCTGAGCAAATTCGTCTCGCTTGAGTTTAACCTCTCGAAGCTCCTCCGTGGTTAAGGCTCTCATTTTCTTTTCAACTTATCAATCTCTCGCTTAATTCGATCAGCTGTTTTCTGGGCATGCTCACAGCGGCATCTCAACATCGCCTTCCTGAGTTGTACTAATCAGCCGATCAGGAGGAATTCCCGGCCACGAGCGATGAGGTAGAGCCCCACTGATTACCACCCGGTGGGGCCGGGCCTGAGCAAGCAGAGTCGGGGAGAGCTCGCTCCCCGCTGCCACCACCAGTGAATCGCAGCTGCCGTTCAGCCGACTGGCGGCCTGGATCTCCTGGTCGGTATCGATCCCCACGGCCATGACGCAAACCGTATGCAAGGGACCGACCAGCCGCAACATCAGCTGACCTCCAACTGGATCATCAGGTTCAGGAGCTAGGACCTCCAAGTCAATCCCGACCAGCTGCAACTTGGTGCCTGCAACCAGCTTATGCAATTCCGCTCCTCGTGTAGTTAGCGATTGCGCCGCCGTTCGCCAGCTGCTGCCCGGGGGGTTGCTCGCTGGCATCAAGAGGTAGTCGGCCTTGTAGGGGAGATCGACCAAACCGCCTACCTCTCCGGCCGCAGGGCCAGTGATAATAACCGCGCTCAACTGGTGCTGCCAGGGGGGAAGGTAGGAGCCGATTTCCGAAATCAGCTGGGTCGGATTGCTCCCGCCGTCGATCAGTAAACGGCCTCTGGGAGCGTTGATCAGCATCGCCTGGCCGCTGCCTACCTCCAGCGCAATCACCATCGGTGCCGGCCGAGCCCAAACCGCCACCTCGAAACCAATAATCGCTAGCGGCACAATCACGGTCAGAGTCAACGCAGCCTTCCGCCGGCGCCCCTGGGTAGCCGCCCCAACTACTCCTCCGAGTAGCGCGAGGTAATAAGTCAGATTCATCCAGGGAGACCAGAGGGGGAGGCTGATCGAACTCCCCGGAACTCGCGTCAACAACCCGGACAGCTGGCAGATATACTGCAGCAGCGCAGCCAGGGGTAACGCCACCAACTGACCCAGAGAAGGAATCATCGCCAACGGCGCGAGCAGTAAGCCGCCGGCCACAATTAGCGGTAGTAGGGGCAGAATCAGGGCGTTGGCCACTGGCGAGATCACCGAGAAAATATGAAAGCTGCCCGCAATCAGGGGTAAAGTCCCCAGCTGAGCAGCAACGGTAACCGCAAAAGGCTCCCTGAACCAACGGGGCAACCAGCCGAGGCGACGATCCAGAGGCGGGGTAAATAGGACAATTGCCACTGTCCCAAGAAAAGAGAGTTGGAACCCCACGTCGGCCAACAGCCGCGGTTCCCACCCCAGAAGCGCGGCAGCGGCGGCAGTCAGCGCGGTCCAGAGGTGGGTTGGACGTCCTAAATGCTGAGCTAGAAGCGCTATTCCGCCCATCAGTGAGGCCCGGAGTGCGGCTGGGGTAGCTCCCCCGGCCAGACAGTAAATCCCGATTGCGCTCAGACTGAAGGGCAGAGCGAATCTTCGCAATAGAGGCCGCAGGGCAGCATTGATCAGCCGGGCGAATATCGCTACCTTGAGCCCGCTCAAAACCAGGAGGTGAATCAGCCCGGTAGCGTTTAGCTCCTGCTGCAACCGAAGCGGGATTCCCTTCCGCACTCCGAGCACGATCGCCAACAGAAGTGCCGCCGCGGGCTGAGGTAAGAGCCGGTTGATCGACTGCTCATAGAGAGTGCGCAGTCGGTTGGGCAACTCGGTCCAGCCCCCACCCGCCGGCGTTAACACCTCAAGCTGAGTCCCCGACATCTCCAGGTAGACTCCTTGGGCGGCAAGATAAGCTCGGCGATTGAACCCGGGATGATCCTGGGGCAGCCTTAATTTGCCTTCTACCTGGACCGTGTCGCCCATCTCTGGCCAGCTCTCTCCGCGGGCAAAAACCACTACTTCGCCCGCATCTAAGAGTGGCTGTCGAATGGTCAGAGTGGTTAGCTCGGCGGGCCTCACCTGGAATTGAAATCCCCCGCCCGCCGGGGTAGGCTCGGAGCTAACTACTCCCACCAAATGCACTGCAGTTCCGGCAAGGGCGGCCGACGACTGAGTCAGATTGGGGATGGGCGGCGGTAGCTCAGCTCTGACTGCTCCGAGAAAGGCAGCAGTCAGAGCCAACCCGAGAAGCATCGGTCGAACCATTACCGCGACAGAGGCGCTCAGGACGCTGCCGAGCAGGGCCACAACTCCCACCATCGGCTGCTGCGGTAGAAGCAGCCAGGTCAGGGCGATTCCCCCACTCCAGCCGGCCAGGATAGTCAATCCCGGCAGGGCGAGAAGGCTGCTCACAATTTGAGCAAGGAACGGGCGTGAGAATAGGCAATTCGGCTCATTCCCAACCCGGTAATTAACTCCTGCAGACTCCGGAATCCACCGTATTGAGCTCGGTAATTCAGCACCGCCCCAACTAGTTGGGGATCGAATCCGGGCACCCGGTTCAGCTCCTCGGCAGTAGCCGAGTTGAGATTCACCCTTTTCCCCAAAGAGCGACCTCCCGCCTTCTCTCCGAGAGCCGGAATTCGTACCTGATCTCCGTCCTTGAGCAGCTTGGCCTGATCGGGCAACCGCTGCTTATCGGCATTCGGAGCCAACCCGCCGGCGGCAACCAGCGCGGCGTAAGCCCGATCTCCCTGCCGCACCCGGTGCAGTCCGGGGTGGACCACTGCTCCCTCGACATCAACCAAAAGGGCTCGCGGGGGCGGAACTGCCACCCGCTGGGCGTTCTCCAGCTGAAGCGGTGGGCGAGGTTGAGGCAGCAGCAGCCAGATTCCGACCAAAAATACCGCAGCCAGGGTGGGTGGCAGCAACAGGAGTAGCAGGCGCCCATGAACCGCTAACCGATGTTCGAGTAGAATTTGCCTTAGCACTCATTCAGGCTAGATGGGAGATCCTCAACTTACTACCCAGCCAGTTAAGAATCGGGGGTCGGCCAACGGTAGGCCACGTGACTTTGGATCACGTTATCGGGGTTCGAATCCCTGCCCCCGAGCCACACACATCATCTAATTTGAGTTCAAATCGTGCTTTTTTGTATAGCAATCATTAACGATTATTAGCCCTCATGCAACATGGTCATGTTGATGTGACGTCAACATTTTTGATAAACAGGGCAATCCAACTCGGGTACGGTTAGGTTGTGGAACGAGACAGGGCCACCAACAGTGACTCCAACCGAAAGACCTTAGAGGCGTATGACGCAGCACCTCAGCTCTACCTGGAGCGAACCCCTCCGGTCGTTCAGGGTTTCACAAAAGATTGGATCGACGCGGCATTGGCGCTTCTCTTGCCAGGTGCGGTCATTCTCGAAATGGGAACGGGCACGGGCAGAGATGCGCGGTACATCGAAGAGGCGGGATTCAACGTCGTTCGCACAGAAGCTTCAGAAGGTTTGAGAAGTCTTTTGCAATCGCAAGGCGTCGAAGTCCGGAAGCTCAACGTGCTGACAGATGAGCTAACCGAGCGTTTCGACATGGTCCATTCCAATGCAGTGCTTCATCATTTTTCGGTTGATGAACTTCAGTTGGTTCTCCGAAAGGTCCACGGATGGTTACGCCCGGGAGGTATGTTCTCATGTCGTATCAAAGAGGGGAAGGGCGACGTTTGGGAGACGGACAAATTGGAGCGCCCGCGTTACTTCTACTACTGGGCTTCATCGGCGTTCGAGCAAGAACTTGTCGACGCCGGTTTCACGACTTTGGAGCTGGCGAGCGGGATTGCTGATTCGAAGGGGACTTGTTGGATCACCGCCATAGCGAGAACAAACTCTGTGTCAGCCTGATCAACTGGGCCTGGCAGAAGAAAACGGGGGAGAAGTTCCGGTCCAATCAGGCCCTGCGAAAATCCTTCAGAAAAAACTGGTCTGTCCCCCAAACTGTGGAGTGATTATATAAGAGTCTAGCCGGTGGTTGCATGAACAATCTCGAACTCGACTGGGGTAAGCATTCCGAGTGAGCTATGCCGCCGAAAGCGGTTGTGGAAGATTTCAAGGTACTCGAAGATAGCACTAGCCAACTCCACCCTCGTTCGCCACTTCTGCCGGTTGAGTAGCTCGGTCTGCATTCGCGCCCAGAAAGACTCGATGACCGCATTGTCATAGGCATCCCCTACTCGTCCCATCGAAGGCATGCAGCCAGCCTTAAGGATGCGCTCGGTGAAGGCCCAGGAAGTGAACTGGGAGCCGTGGTCTGAATGAACCACGCAACCATCCTTGGGGTTGCGGTTGGAGATAGCCATGCCCAAGGCATTGCTGACCAGGGCAGTGGTTTGGGTGGAATCGATAGACCAACCCACTACCCGCCGAGAGTGAGCATCAAGTACTACACAGCAGTAGACTTTGCCTTCACGCGTCGGGTGCTCGGTGATATCAGTCATCCATAGTTGGTCTGACTCATTGCGGCGGAAGTTGCGGCCGACTAGATCGACCGATGTGACTAAATTAGCCAAGCGCTTAGCAGAATGGCGGATGGGAAGACCTCTCCAACCGTTCTCGCTCATGATCCTGGTCACCAACTTCTTGGATACGATCAACCCCTGCCCTAGCTGTAGTTCAGCCCGAACTCGCCGGTAGCCATAGGTGGCACGCGAGGCAGTGTGGATGTCTGCTATAAGCCCCTTCAGCCAAGCTCGGTGAAGCTCCCCAGCACTGGGGGAGCTTCTCTTCCAGGCGAACAATCCCGATGACGACACACCCAACAGACGGCAGCACAGCTTGACGCTGTGCCCCTCTTCTGCCAGGGTAGCAATCACCGGGAACTTGCTTTTGGGCGATGCTCACCTCCCGAAAACAACTCTGATGCCCGTTTGATGACAGCCAGTTCAGTTTCCAACTCCCGGATACGGCTCCGGGCTCTCTGAAGCTCTATGTGTTCACTACTGCAGATACCAGCTCGCTCTCCACGATCGATGGCCTCCTGGGTGATCCATCGGTACACGCTGGCCTCGCTTAGCCCCAACTCCTTAGCAACCGCACTCACTGAGTGCCCAGAGCCTACCCTCTCGATCACTCGCATTCGGAACTCTGGCGCATATCTTCTTGCCATCTATCCTCCTAAGTTGATCAGCTTATTCTCATAAACCAACTCCACTTTTTAGGGGACAGACCAAACATAGCCCTGGGACATGACTTACGTCAGCGGTCGAGCCAGAGCAGCTCGAGATTCATTTTACTACATCAGTGGAATCCTGGTCACGTTGCCGTGGCAAAGAGCGGCAGCGTTGTCTGCGCTCATAGTCCACATAATGCGGTTCTCCGGAATCGTCGCACCCAGGCTCTTGTAGAAGGCAGTTGCATCAGCATTCGTCGTGACCATCTTCCAATCAATGCGATGGTAACCATCGCGGATACATAACTCGGCCAGGGTACGGATCAACGCCTCTCCGTGGCCCTGACGGCGATATTCCGGCTTCACGTAGAGGTCGGCCAGCCAGATTGCTCGGCGACCGATCCATGGTGTGTAGGTCGGGAACCAGGCAGCGCAACCAACAAGCTGGCCATCGACTTCGGCAACGAGCACGTTGAGATCCGGGCGATCGCTAAACATCGCATCCTTGAGCTCGTTTTCGGTCACGGTTACCTCATC
>JBOHUW010000013.1:0-12601 GCA_050734895.1 Candidatus Dormibacteraceae bacterium
TTGACGATCGATCGCCAACGTAACGTGATGCAGAAGTTGATTGCTGTGCCGAATGCCCTGGCGACGAAGCCGCCGACAATCCTCGGACGAGATGCCGGGCAGGTATTCCAAAGTCTTTAGTGCCATCTTTGTCCTTAATAAGATATCAATCGACCACCTTCGATTGAGCACCTCTCAATCTGTTAAAGTTAAGTAAATTTTCTCGTAGTTAAAAGGAGCATCCATACCCTGCCCACCGTTACTCTTCCCTCTGAACGCGGATTAGAAATTGGTATGGGTAGGTCTGCCCGCCGAGTATTTGGCTTTGACGAGGTCGCCTTGGTGCCCGGGGCAATGACTATCAATCCGCAGGATGTCGAAGTCGGCTTCAAAATGCCTGGCCTAAGCCTTCCTTTGCCCTTCTGGGGATCGGCGATGGATGGAGTGGTGGACGTGGATTTTGCTATCGCCATGGGACGGTTGGGGGGAATTGCGGTACTTAACCTGGATGGACTACAAACCCGCTATGAGGATCCGAAGGCAATCATTCGACGGATCGCCGAATCCCCCACATCGGCTGTCAACGCGGCTCTCGTCGCTGCCTACCGAGAGCCAGTGCGGGAGGACCTGATCGCCCGCCGAATCGAAGAGATCAAGCAGGCTCAAGTTCCCTGTGCGGTATCGATGGTTCCGGCCCATGCCGCCCAAAGAGCCCCTTTGGTAGAGCGGTCGGGGGCCGATGTATTGGTAATTCAGGGCACGGTTTTAACCGCCCGTCACTCCTCCTCGACCTCTGAATTGCTAGCTTTCGATCGGCTCTGCAATTCGCTCTCGATTCCGGTAGTAGCGGGTAATTGCGTAGGTTATCAAGCAGCATTGGAGCTGATGGAAAGTGGTATCGCCGGCATCCTGGTGGGCATCGGTCCGGGAGCAGCATGCACCACCCGAGGCGTACTCGGAGTGGGAGTGCCCCAGATCACCGCAACGGTTGATGTGGCAGCGGCTCGTGATGAGATTGAGCGGCGGCACGGTCATCGGGTAGCGGTGATCACCGACGGCGGGATGCGAATTGGCGCCGATATTTGCAAGGCGTTTGCGTCAGGTGCCGACGGGGTGATGATCGGCTCCCCCCTGGCCGGGGCTATCGAGTCTGCTTCGAGGGGCTTCAACTGGGGCATGGCGATGTCTGATACCAATCTGCCACGGGGAACACGAATTCAGGTTGGGGTCAAGGCAACTCTGGCTGAGATCCTGACCGGGCCAGCACGGCTAGACGATGGGACCCAGAACTTTACCGGCGCCCTTCGCTCCGCATTAGGGGTTTGTGGAGCACGTAATCTGACCGAGTTTCAGCGCACGGAGATGGTGATTGCTCCCTCAATAACTACCGAAGGGAAGATCCAACAGCGGGCCCAGGCGGTGGGGATGGGCAGCTGATCAGCCACCCTCGCGAGGTAGTTCTGATCCTCGACTTTGGCTCTCAGTATTCTCAACTGATCGCTCGACGAGTTCGGGAAGCTAAGGTCTACTGCGAGTTGGTTCCTGGAACTACTCCTTGGAGCGAACTAGAGAGGCGGCAGCCGGCCGGTCTGATCCTTAGTGGGGGGCCGGCAAGTATTTACGAAGCAGGGGCACCGCAAATGGATCCCGCAGCTTTGAGAGCCGGAATTCCGGTGCTCGGTATCTGCTATGGGATGTATTTGATCGCCCATCATTTAGGCGGCCGGGTGGCGGCGGCGACTCGACGAGAGTATGGCCCGGCTACCTTGACGCTTACTCAGCAATCCGAGCTCTTTGCCGGTTTGCCCAAAGAATTTCCGGTGTGGATGAGCCATGGAGACCAGGTTGTAGAGCTGCCACCTGGATTCACCTCGCTAGCTATAAGTGCCAACTCCCCTTTGGCGGCATGCCAAGATACCGAACGGCGATTGATGGGAATCCAGTTTCATCCTGAGGTAACTAATACTCCGGCGGGAAGTCAGATTCTGGCGAACTTTTTGCACCGCGTTTGTCACTGCTCGGAAAGTTGGAATCCGGGTTCGTTCATTGCTGATTCGGTGGAACGAATTCGTGCGCAGGTGGGAAGTGGTCGAGTGATCTGTGCCCTCTCTGGAGGAGTTGATTCGGCGGTAGCCGCGCTTCTGATTGACCGGGCGATCGGAGATCAGCTGGTCTGTGTTTTCGTCAACAACGGTCTTCTCCGACGCCATGAAGGAGAACGGGTACTAGAGGTTTTACACGAACATCTCGACCTCAACCTCCGCTATGTGGATGCCACCGAGCGCTTTCTAAATGCACTTCATAAGGTGACCGATCCAGAACAGAAACGATCGATCGTCGGACGGGAATTTATCAACGTCTTTGAACAGCAGGCGACGGAGCTGGGCAAGATCGATTTCCTTGCCCAAGGCACGCTCTATCCCGATGTGATCGAGTCGACCGCCCCGGATACCGCTCCCGGAGCCGCCAAGATCAAGACTCACCATAACGTAGGGGGGCTACCCAAAGGGCTTCGCTTCCAGCTGGTCGAGCCACTCCGCTATCTCATCAAGGATGAGGTGCGACAGGTCGGATTAGAGTTAGGAATGCCCGAGGATCTGGTTTTTCGCCATCCCTTTCCGGGCCCCGGTCTGGCCATCCGCTGCTTGGGTGAGGTGACCGCAGAGCGGCTGGAGATACTCCGCTCGGCGGATACGATAGTGATCGAGGAGGTCAGGCGACATGGCCTCTATCGCCAGCTCTGGCAGGCCTTTGCCGTGCTTACTCCAATTCAGACCGTGGGAGTAATGGGAGATGGTCGTACTTATGCCAATGTAGTGGCGGTTCGAGTGGTGACTTCTGAAGATGCCATGACCGCCGATTGGGCCCGGCTACCCCACGAGGTCTTATCCCACATCGCCAATCGAATCGTCAACGAAGTCGCCGGGGTTAATCGAGTAGTGTTGGATATCACTCCCAAACCGCCGGGGACTATTGAATGGGAGTAGGTCTCCTAATCTCCAATTGCGGAAGTAAATCGCCTCCAATTGCGGAAGTAAACCACCTCCAATTGCGGAAGTAAACTATTCTAAATAGACGCCCCTCCCACTTTTAAAGTTGGTCAAACGTCGACTCGAAACCGTTGTTCGACAGCGGATGGGGGTCGAACCGGTGATTGTTTTACAAGGGGCTCGGGCGGTTGGAAAGTCGACTCTGCTCAGAGAAGTTGCGGCTGCATTTGAACGTGAAGTTGTCGATCTCGATGATCCGGCTACCCGAGAATCTGTTCACTCCGACCCTGACTTATTCCTCAGAGGAGCATCGCCTATTCTAATTGACGAGTTCCAACACCTCCCTCAAACCCTGGATACGATCAAATCTGAACTTAATCGGGATACCCGGCCAGGAAGGTTTATTCTGGCCGGCTCGACCAGATACGCATCGTTGCCCTACACAGCCCAATCCCTCACTGGCCGAGTTCATCGGATTAATATTCTGCCCCTCTCCCAAGGGGAGGTCGAAGGGATTGAGGAAGATTTTGCCGCGGTACTTATGAATGACCCCTCATTGCTGGTTACTTCGTCACCCTCCACCACAACTCGGCATCAGTATGTCGAGCGAGTTGTGGCGGGCGGATTTCCCATGGCCTTACTTAGAGACAGTGGGGCCGAGCGTGCCCGCTGGTTCGACGACTATTTGACCCTTGTCCTGGAACGCGACGTTCTCGACCTCTCCCGCATCCGTCAGCGTCGTCTGCTGCCATTGTTGCTTCTACAGCTCGCCGGCCAGACGAGCTGTGTACTCAACGTCGGTCGAATTGCTGAGAGGCTGGGGATGGAGCGTTCAACCGCCGAAAATTACACCAAGCTATTGGAGGCGGTATTCTTAGTGCAATTGCTGCCAGCTTGGGGAGTCACCCTTGGCTCTCGAGTAGCAGTGGCCCCCAAACTACATCTGGTTGACTCGGGATTAACAGCACATCTCCTCCGCCTCTCAGAGAACAAGTTGGCGTTGGCCTCAGCTTCTGCGCTTACCGAGTTCGGACATCTACTAGAGACCTTTGCGATAAATGAAGTTTGTAAACAGTTGGATTAGCTCGAAAATCCGGTGAATAGGGGCCACTGGCGAACCCATGATGGGGATGAGATTGATCTGATAATCGAACGTGGCGACGGCAGAGTAGTGGCGGTCGAAGTTAAGGCTGGATCGAGGGTTCCCAGAGAGGCACTTTCACCAATGATAAGACTTGCAAATAAACTCGGGGATCACTTCTTAGGAGGGGTCCTACTCTACACTGGAACCCGTGCTTACAACTTCCAGCCACGCATTCACGTGGTCCCGCTTGATCGCCTCTGGAAGCCGGCTGCTGCTTAATGAGTGCAGATGCAGAAGGCTCCCTCGACTCAAGACTTTTGACCAAGCCGGCCCAGTTGGGATTCCTTACGTGATACCTTCGACGCATGGAGGAGAAAGTCACCCACCAAAAGCTAATTGATTCCGCCCAAGCCTTTCTCAACCCGCGATTTGTGGGGAATCACCATTTTGGCAACGTCGCGTCAACCCTCATCACGGAGGCGGGCAACCGCTACTCAGGCGTGTCTATCAGTACTGGTGCGGGTACTGGCTTTTGTGCCGAACACAGCGCAATCGCAGCGATGGTCACCGCTGGAGAATACAAGATCGCGAAAATCGTTGCCGTATGGCGCGACCAAGCCGGCAATCTGTTGGTTCTTTCCCCCTGCGGCCGCTGCCGGGAGTTCATTTGGCAAATCGATGAAGGCAACTTGAATACAGAAATTATTCTCGGTCTAGACACCGTCATGAAATTAAGAGATCTACTTCCATTTCATGAATGGCCCAACCTCTCTACTAAGCAGGCAGACAAGGCCTAAGTCCTAGCCCTTACCACCTTACCTACCACCAACAGACCAGGAGGCTCCAGCTGGCAAGCGTTGAGTTGATTCGGAAGCTGGCCTAAGGTCGAAGTCAGGCAGTGCTCCCTCACCGTCGAAGCGTTGGTGATCAGCGCTACCGGCTGCTCTTCTCCCAGTACCTGGGTGAGTTGACGACAGATCTCCGCCGCCCGCTCGAAGGCCATCAGAATGACCAGGGTATCGGCAGCGATGGCCATCTGAAGTAGCTGAGCCGGACCGTGGGCTAGATGGGCCGTGCAGAAGGTGACCGAGGCAGCCACGCCGCGGAGGGTGAGCGGGATGCCGGCTAAGGTTGGGCCCGCGGTCGCCGAAGAGAGCCCGGGAAGAATGCGAACCTTGAATCCGGCCTCGGTCAGCGCTGCCACCTCCTCACCCCCCCGTCCGAAAATGAAGGGATCCCCCCCCTTGAGCCGGAGTACCTCGGCTCCACTCTCAGCCGCCTCGATCAGCTGTCGGTTTATTTCGGCCTGATCTACTTTAGGACCAGAGCATCGCTTGCCCACGTCAATCAGTTGAGCGCCCGATCGGCAGAGGGCCAGCACCTCGGGTTCGATCAGAGCGTCGTGGAAGATGATGTCGGCCTCCAGCAGAGCTTCGTGCACCGCTTCCGTTAGATGCTCTCGACTGCCCGGACCAGCACCAGCAATCGTTACCTGCCCGGCACCAGGCAGCGTCTCCAGTTCACCCAGCCGTCGAATTGCCGACTCGTGCTCTCCCCGCCGAAGCAGCTGGCGAATATCGGAGCGCAGCGCTCGTTGGTAAATCGAGGTTTGCCGTTCAATCCCCATGCCCTGGCGGCGCAGCCTTCGTCGCAACTCTCCGATTAGCTGAGTAAATTCCCCCCACTCCTCACCAACCAGTCGCTCCAGCCACCGCCGCAGCCGGCCGGCCAGGAAGGGGCTCTCTCCAGCGGTGGAGATGGCAATTTTGAGCGGCCCTCGATTAACCACTGCCGGGGCAATCCAATCACAGAGATGAGTTCGATCGACCACATTGAGTAATGCTCGCTCTCGATTCGCCTCTTCTCTGACCAACCGATTGATCTCCGGTTGATCGGTAGCATCGATGACCAGCCGAGACCCGGCCAAATCCCCCGGTTGATAGTCGCGACTCAGCCTGCTGATCTCTCCCCGCTCGGCCCGGGCCTTGATCTCCGCGCTTGCGGCAGAGGCGATCACCGTAATCTGAGCTCCGACCTCCAAGAGAGGGGGTAGCTTTTCGGTGGCAATATTCCCACCGCCGAGGACCACACAGCGATCCCCGGTCAGGTCAAGAAAGATTGGATAGTAGGCCATAACGGCTCATCAAGCTACCCCGGCAAGAAATCTTTCCTGGAGCCGTAAATTGCCCTGGCGGTGACACCATTCGCCAAAACCCTCGTCGGCAACTCGCTCCTCGGCAAAGTTGGCCAGCAGCGGCCGGAGGAGGTTGGGCAGCTCTTCCAGCGGGACATTGCCGGCGAAGTGGGAATTGAGGCGGGTGCCCTCGAAATCGCCGCCGAGCAAGACATCATATTTGCCCAGGGTAGTACCGACCAGCCCAATATCGCCAAGATAGGGGCGGGCACAGCCGTTGGGACAGCCGGTCATTCGGACGCTGATTCTTTCCTCGGCCAACCCCAACTCCTGGAATATGCCATCGAATTGGCGGATCAGCGCCGGCAGTACTCGCTCGGACTCGGCCACCGCCAACCCGCAGGTGGGGATGGCCGGACAGGCCATCGAGTTACGGACCGCTATTGGTATCCGTTCAGTGGGAGTGATTCCATATTCATGGAAGAGCTGGAATAGAGTCTCCTTCATCGTTACCTCCAGATCGGCAATTAGCAGGTTTTGCTGAGCCGTAATCCAGAAGGTAGGGGTGAGTTCTCGGGCGATCTGGCGTAGTCCAGAGCGGAGGCGGAAGTTTCCCTCATCCTTGATTCGTCCATTCTCGACAAAGAGGCCGTAGAAACCCTGACCATCAGCCTGCCCATGCCAGCCAAGGTGGTCCTCCATCGGGGACCAGGAGAGCGGAGTGGGCGGTTGCAAGGTGAAGTCGAGCCGACTCTGGACCTGGTTTTGAAACCACTCCAAACCCCGCTCTCCAATTAGGTATTTGAGACGGGCGTAACGCCGATCGGAGCGATTGCCGTGGTCACGCTGTACCGCGACTACCGCCTGGCTGGCGGCCAGGGCCTGATCCGGGCTGACCCAGGCGAGCGGCTGGGCTACCGCCGGATAGGTACCCGGTTTGTTATTGGTACGTCCCAAACCGCCCCCTACCAGGAGGTTGAAGCCGGCTAGCTCTCCCCTCTCGTCGCGCATAGCAACCAGGCCGAGATCATTGCTGTAGATATCGATGCAGTTATCCCCCTCAGGAGCTATGCCAACCTTGAACTTACGAGGCAGGTAACTCTCCCCATAGAGCGGTTCAGTTTCTGGTCCGGCAACGCGTTCTCCATCCATCCAAATCTCGTGATAGGCTCCGGTAAGGGGGGTCAATCCACCGACTAGCTGGTGCAGGATCCCCTGCAGCTGACTGCGCAGCCGATCCTCAATCGGAGCCGGACAGCACATTACATTCCGCACCTGGTCACCGCAACCGCCTAGGGTGGTCATCATCGCCTGGTTGATGGCGCGAATGCTCGACTTGAGATCCCCTTTGAGCACTCCATAAAGTTGGAAATCCTGGCGGGTAGTGAGGCGGAGGGTTTGGTTGCCCCACTGCCCGGCAATGGCATCGTGAGCCAGATAACCGGCCGCACTTACCTTGCCACCCGGAATGCGGGTGCGAATCATCATCTGCCAGTGTTTGGTTGGTTTTTTATTTTCTCCAGCAGTCCGAGCGAGCGCTCGCTTATCACGATCATCTTGCTGATACATACCATGAAATTTGAGCAGTTGAACCGTATCACCGGTGAAGGCGGGGGAGTCGTTGCCGAGTTCATTGACAATCTCTCCGCGAAGGTGATCACTCCCCGCCTTAAGGGCTTCGGTTTTGGTCATTGAGAATTTACTCCTTTAATCGGGCGAGGCAAGCCTAGCCCCTACATTAAATCAGCTTGATGACCAGGCCCCACATGGCAATCAGAACGGTTGCTTTGAGGGCTGGTTGGGGAAGACGGGCGGCGAGGTGGCTGCCCAGAATGACTCCCGGGACCGAAGTCAGGAGGAGGGCGACGGTCAGGAGGAGATCAACTTGACCGGAGAGGAGGTAGATCGGCGCGGTTACCAGGGAGATCAGGGCAGCCACCACCATATCCGAACCGATCATGCTGGCCAGCCCGAGGGGAGTGAGCAGGGCCAAGGCGCTAACCGTAATTGAGCCGCTGCCGACACTGGTAATCGCGACCAATAATCCGATGAACACTCCGAGCAGAATCAGCTGAAAGGGGCCGGCTCTCTGCTTGAGTCGCGGCAGCCAGCCCAGCAAGCGGGCGGTCATCAGAGCGGTAGCTAGCAGCACCGCACCGATCACCGCCTTTCCGACTACCACCTCAGGGAGATGAAGTGGGCTCCAGGTAAGAACCATCGCTGCCACCAGGGCGGCCGGTACTGCCCCTAAGGCTAGAGGCTTGATAATTGCCAGATCGGCGGTGCCCTGGCGAAGATGCTGCCAGGAGCCGAAGGCCTTGGTCACCAGAGAAAAAAGAAGGGAAGTTCCGACGGCTTCAGTTGGAGGTAGGTGGAAAAGAATAAGTAGGATGGGAGTCAGAATTGAACCCGCACCGAGCCCCGAGAGACCAAGCACCACGCCAATCAGCAAGCCCAGAGGTAGGGCCTCGGCAAGGACAAAAAGCTCGGGGGAGGGAAGGGGCAACTGATTTCTCCTGTATTGATAACGATGAACGGAAAACGAAGAGGTTGAGTTTTTCGGTCGTTCACCTACAGGCGCAGCTGAGACAGCGCAGGAAATCAATCTCCAGACGTCGAGTCAGCAAAAGATCACTCTCATCCAGATACATGATCTCCGGAAGTTTACGCAATCCAGCCGCCAAATGCAACTCCTCCGTCTTGGACCAGGACCCTAAGGGTAAATCCCTCGGACCGCATTGGCCTGGGCCACTCGCTGCACGGCCAGGACGTGGGCGGCCGTTCGCATATCGAGGCCCTGGCTCAGGCTGATATTGAGCACTTCATAAAAGCCTCGGGTAATTATCTGGTGCAGCTTGGTATTGACCTCCTCCCCATCCCAGAAGAAAGCCTGCAAATCCTGGACCCACTCAAAGTAAGAGACGATCACCCCGCCGGTGCTGGCCAGGATATCGGGGAGCACCATGATTCCCCGATCATGCAGAATGGCATCGGCCTCCGGGGTTACACCACCGTTGGCTGCTTCGCTAATCAATTTAGCCTTTATCCGGGCCGCATTACCAACCGTAATCTGACTTTCGACCGCGGCTGGAATCAGAGCCGTAACCGGCAGCTCCAGCAGCTCCTGATTATCTATGCGTTCCCCCTGGGGGAAGGAGGAAACGCTCCGAGCAGATTCCAGATGCTCGCTCAACTTAGCCAGATTAATTCCCTGGGGATTGTAAATTCCACCCCTGGAATCACTTACCGCAACTACGCTGAGACCCGCCTCATCAAGCAGACGGGCAGCCGAGCTACCCACCTTGCCGAAACCCTGAATCGCTACTGTCGGCACCTCGATCGGCACCTTGAGGTACTTGAGGGCTTCCAGAGTTAGGTAGGTCAAACCCCGCCCAGAAGCTTCCCCTCGTCCTTCCGATCCGCCAATTTCGGTTGGCTTACCAGTTACCGAAGCAGTTATTGAATATCCCTTGTGCTTAGAGAGGGTATCCATGATCCAGGCCATCACCTGGGCATTGGTTCCCAGATCGGGTGCCGGGATATCTCGCTCTGGACCGATCAGAACGGCTATCTCGGTAGCATAGCGCCGAGTCAGATGTTCCAATTCAAGCTCTGAGCGCAGCTTAGGGTTGACATCCACACCTCCCTTCGCTCCACCGTAGGGAATTCCCACTACGGCAGATTTCCAGGTCATCAACATGGCCAGCGCTTTAACCGTGTCCAAGGTCAAGCCCGGCGTATAGCGCAAGCCCCCCTTGGCCGGTCCTCGGCTGATGTTGTGATGGACTCGATAGCCGGTGTAAACCTGGACCGAACCATCATCATGACGAACCGGAAAATGGACCGTCAGCTCCCGCTTCACCTCGCGGAGAACGCCGCGCGAATTGTCCGCCAGGTTGAGGGCATCGCAAGCCTTATCAAACCTCTGCTGAGCAACCTCAAAGGCAGATTTTTCCCGTACCTCAACAGCCACCCGATCACCCCACTCTTCTACAGTCCTGGCTTCCGAAGGGAGGCCAACTTCCTGAGGCAAAACAATAGCACGCTCTTTTAATCGGGCGAGGCAAGTTTGGCACCTACATTGACACGCTATTTTTAACCTAAAACCTGGCGGGCCGCGGCACCCAACTCGGTTCGGCCACGCTCGCCTCGGCTAAAAACTCGGCAGAGGGCCATGCGCACCGGAAGTCGACGAAATAGCTCATCAATTCGAGAACAGCGGTACTCCTCGCCCAACGGATCGTAAAAAAGGATATCCTGCTCCTCTCGCAGCGGATTGAAGGCGCCCGATTCCCGCGTGGCCAGATCGACCTCAAATTCCAAATCCACCAACTCCGGTCCCAATCGCTCACGTATCCGCTCCGCCAAAACCTCTCTGCTCCTTGCTCCCTCCACCTGGTGAGACTCCGAATAATCGGAGTACACCAACCTCCAGCTGAACCGGCGACGGAGCAGCTCCGCCCAGGCTAACCCTAGCTCGATCTGTTCCGGGTTACCCTCTCCATCACTCCAACTCTCCACCTGCCCGAGCAATCCCCACTCATTCAAGCGGTAAAAGGCGTCGAGATTTTCTAGCGGATTTTGGCTGAGCAGCTGGTCAATAGTCGGAGCAAAGATCTCCCGCAGCTGGAGATCGATGCGGCGCACAGTGCGATGGAAGTACACCTGCTGGTAGAGGTAGAGACGAGCCGAGAGAAACATGAAGAGTGCCTCTGATCCGTGGATGTGCAGGCAGAGCCCCTGAGGGGAGAAGAAGGAGTAATGCAGGATGCGATCGACATCTACTGGACCGACAGCCACCCCGCACATCGAGGCATCACGCGGCACGTAATCCATATTGTCCGCCGAAAACGGCCCCAGAAGGAGAGGCTTGAGCGCCAGCAGCCACTCCGGGGGGGAGAATCCGGGGAGAGGAACGGGCGAGATTAACTCTGCCACCCATGCTGGCTCGATCGCCTCTCCAACAGCAAAGTCAGCCTCTGGGGAGGCAGCGATCTGGGTGATTAGCGGAGCCAGGCAACGGAGGATTATTTGACGCCCCACGGTCTCATGGTCGATTCCCCACCGCGGCTGCAAGTAGTTCTCCTCAAAGAAATGCCCAAAAGGGCCGTGGCCGACGTCGTGCAACAACCCGGCCAGCCGCAGCGTTTCAACTACTAATGCCTGGGATGGAGCGGCTGGATGATATTTGATCAGGCTTGGATATAAGTGAGCAGCCCACCTCCCCGCCAAGTGCATCGCCCCTAGGGAGTGGGTAAAGCGGGAGTGCTCAGCCGTGGCATATACCCAGGTCGCCGTCTGAAGTTGGCGAATCCGGCGGAGCCGCTGCAGCCAGGGGCTGTCGATCAGCTCCTGCTCACTCACCCCCCCAGGCACCCGACCTGGTTTGGTGATTGAAATGTAACCGTAGAGAGGATCGCTGGAGAGATTAACCCGTCGATATTCGGCCCCTATTGGATTGATTTCTCAAATTTTGCCAGGTTTTCCTCTCGATTATGAGGTGGAGATCAACTTGAATCCCAAAAACACACATCAATGAAGGTATCATTGCCGACTTATGGACCTCACACAACCGGTCTTACTCACCGCCCAAGGACTCACTAAGTTGGAGCACGAGCTGGAACAGCTTACCGAGCGACGGGTTGCCGCCGCCAGCGAGCTGAAAGACGCCTTACAGCCCGGCGACGTCGAAGACAACCCGGAGTATGAACAGGCGAAAGAAACTCTGGGGCGGATCAATGACCGCATCTATGAATTACAAGAGATGATTGGCCGAGCCCAGATCATCGAAAGTACCGGTTCGGCCGAGGCCGGCCCCGGCTCTACCGTTGTCGTGGTCGACGAGGATAATGAGAAAATAACTTATTACCTGGTCGGAGCAATTGAAGCTGATCCTGGGAGCGGCCAGCTCTCCATCGAATCCCCGGTCGGTCGAGCTTTGGTGGGCCGGCGATCAGGCGAGCGAATAACCGTAGAAGTTCCGGCCGGAAGGGTCGAACTCTTGATTAAGGAGGTCCGCTAAGCAGCTCCCCACTCTATTCTTCCTACGGGGGGCTGGTACGGTTCGTGACCCTCGGCATAATGCCGCACGTCCGTCGGGCCACAGTTATCCTCAAGACAGAGGCAACGGATGATTACTAACGGTGACGGTCCACTCATCGACCGGGTCGAGCAGCCCGGGGACGTGCCCCCGCGGCTGGCCGCGCAGATCGCATTCATTGTCGAGGTCGACCGGCTGAAGACAGTGTTGCGGCGCACCACGCTGATTGCCGAGGACCGGCCGGAGAACGACGCCGAGCACTCTTGGCACCTCGCGCTGATGGTCCCGATCCTCGCCGAGTATGCCGACAACCCGATCGATGTCGGCAAAACGATGCAGCTGGTGCTGCTGCACGACCTCGGCGAGATTTACGC
>JBOHUW010000014.1:0-12438 GCA_050734895.1 Candidatus Dormibacteraceae bacterium
GTTCATGATGAACTACTCGGTTTCGTATCTGGTGCAGACGTCTGATTCGTCGATCGATCTCCGTACGTTTGGTGCCTGTGATGAACGCCTGATGCAGGTACGGCACCCACAGCATCTTCTCGTGCGGTCCTGAAGAGAGATACCTCCAGAAACTAAACATCAGCTCGGCAATAATCTTCCCGGAAGGGGCACCATGCCCTGCTGTCGCCACAGCCTGTTCGATCTGCTGGCGAAGAATTCGGTTTGAGTCATATAGAGCGCCATTCCGTGCCTTCCTCCAAATCGGCTGAAAATATCTCGTCGGCTCTAGCGTCCAATGCCTCTGTCCCGCCGATATCCCACTGACCAGAACTCGGTCATAGGCGTTGCGAAGCGCAACCTCTAAATGGGCAAGGTCATGAAGGAATGCCGCCGAAATAGCAGTATTCCATTCATACAATTCAAGCGCTTGGTGGCGATTCTTACCGGCGATTTGGAGGTAAGTCGAAAATCTGGCCACCGACAGCCAGGACTCAACCCAAGAGCCCGGATGACAGAATTTCATTGCCTGGATTGTACTCATATGGTAAAGTGAAAACCGAATTGCCCTGGTGCACCGCTGACTTCGGTCATGTTCCCAGGGCTATGTTTTTATCTAGCGACTTCCGGGCCCAGATGGGGCAGGGCCTACTGCCTGGCTAGGGAATGTCCTCCTCAGCGGGCGGGGGATTCTCTTCCTTCGGAGGTGGGGGTATCGTGGGGTGGGGTGCCATTCACAGGCCGGACTTGGGCAGGAGCGCCTTTGGGTTATTTTTCAATACCGCCTTGCTCCTCGCCCTTCTCTTTATCATGAGCAGCTCTGGCCGCTCTGTTCCTCGCAGCCCCCTCCCTGATTGCCCGTTTATGCTCCTCACTCATCGGCCCTCTAGGGGATGTATTCGAGCGACGTGCAGGGGCACCAGGGGTTTCTCCCTTTGCCCGCGCATCATCATCCCTAAGAACGTGTTTTAAAAACCGCCTCTGATGGGAATTTCAGGGATTATTTTGTTCGCTCGTATAGATTCGCTATTGATGCTGAGCAGTTGGGGAAGAGGGTTTGATGCCTCATAATCAATTTCCAAACTCTTTCTTATTGGAATTTCCAGGTTAGGGTGCGGCGGCCAGGGCACAAGGCCCAGGCTGTGACTAACTGGACGAACAGGCGTTGGCCGGGTGCGGTGAAGCAGGGTGCGAAGACGTTGAGGAAGAGTTGCCAGGATGTGGGAGCGAGCATGTAGATGGGACCTCGTGGCCCACCACCAAGGGAACTCCAGCTCGATTCTGGCTGCCTTTGTGTTGTCGGTCAGGTAGCATATGGCTCGTCCCTCTTAGTGGTGGATGTTGATATTGACATACCAACACTTTGCCATAAGAGGGTCTTCTTCGGGAACGAACGTTTTCGCTCCCCTCAGACCCTCAACACTGCCTCAAAAATCTGCAAAGTCGACTGTATGCCTACTTGTTTGAGATTGAGCCTCCATAGCTCATCGGGCACGCCTCCGAGACCAAGCAGACGTGGTTTGGTTTCCACGCCAATATGAGCAAGTCCCAATTTGGCCATAAGTCCCGGGATTTTACTCCCCCATTCTATGTCTGCAAACTGCTTGACTGCGGCGGCATAGCGGTTCATCGGAGGGTATTGACTGCTGCCTACAGGAAGGGTATAGACGTCTTCGACCACAAGCCAACCTCCGGGGGCAAGCCACTCTACTGCGCACGTAAGGACCTCACTGAAGGGAGCTGTGCTGTATGTGTCAGGCTTTCTTTTCTCGACCATTACAGGAACCGGTGTCCTTCTCGCAGTTGGATGATAGTGAAACTATAAAATAGCACCACCATGACGACCGGGATCTCGCAGTCTGTCTTCTGCTGGTAGCCGGCGAACCGCGGTGACCTGGCCTCCCGTCCATCTGCCACGCCCCGAGAAAGTTAACGTCACTGATCCTCTCAAACGTGGAAATGGCACACAGTGGCGGTAAGTGAACCCCATTGGAAGCGATGTACGAGTATGATCTCTACAAAGGGAGGGAATATATATCGTGTTAAGTGTGCCAATTATCAATTTGGGGAGCTTGGCCAAGTTCGGCCTTGGCGCAGTGGTCCTTGGGTGTCTCGCCACCTCATCCGTGGCCCCCGTAGCGGCGGATCTCTCTGCTCCGACCGGACCAAGGCTGATGTTAGCGGAGAACTTTCCCGATCCGGACGTAATGAAGGCCGGTGATGCTTACTATGCATACTCAACCACCAGCCCTAAAGAAGGCAATGTGCCGGTCGCGATGTCCCAGTCGTTGGATGGTGGATGGCAACGCCAGGTCGATGCGTTGCCGACTCTGGGTTCCTGGGCCGATACCACCGCGACCTGGGGGCCCCCACGTCACTCCTCTGTCAACCGCGGTGGGGCGTACCGATGCGCTCTATGCGCTCTACTACACTGCGCACCGGGCCCACACCTCAGGGCGCAATGATGTGCAATGCATCGGGGTTGCGTTATCGAGCACTCCGGGGGGCCCATTCACGCCTTCAGGACCGGCGGGTGATGAGGATGGCCACCGCCCGCTGGTGTGTCCGGTCAACCAGGGCGGCGCCATCGACGCTGATACCTTCACCGACCTCGATGGTACTCACTTCCTGCTCTATAAAACAGACGGAAATCGTATCGCTCAACCTTCCCGGCTCTACTTGCAAGAAATGGCAGCCGATGGACTGACTTTAATCGGCCGCCCTCGACTCATGCTGGAATCCCGGCCAGGCGCGCCCGAGAACGGTGTTATCGAGGCCCCCGACCTACGTCATCATGGCTCCCACTACATTTTGTTTTACTCCGCCGGCCCATACGTAGGCAAGGATTACTACACCTCCTACGCCATGGCGGATTCCGTTACCGGCCCCTACCAAAGGGCGGATCAGCCGCTGATGACCACCGGGTCACTTGGCGGGAACATAATCGGTCCGGGTGGTGCTATGGTCGTTCCGGAGAGGACAGGTGATCACATAGTCTTCCATGGATACATTGACAACAAGCACACTGTCCGTGGTCTGTATACTTCGGCCCTGGCCTGGGACGCTAACGACAATCCTGTCATCAGCGGATCAACACCTCGCCAGCGCCGGAATTCCCGACAACAGATAACGCCGCTTGGCAGTCCTTCTTGCACGGCAAATGGATTGTCCACTGTCGAACAGGACCCTCTTGTCCTAGCAAATCTTGCTGCCATGTTTATTGCTGGCAAATGTGGGGGCTAGAACCTCGGGCCTGAGCAGCTCCAAACTTTGGTTGGGGAGATGGCTCGAGACGCCGGAATGGACGTCAATTTGGAGACGGATGATCAAAGATAAAAGACGTGGTCGATTCTGTCGACTTTGCAAGTTTCTGAGGAGATCAGGCGGCCTCGGCCAATACGTTGAGAATGGAGTTGGAAATTTCGGGCGTTAAGGTCTGTAGGCGGGTTGTGGCAAAAATAGTGTGGATCCAATTCTCACGACGGAGTGCAGCAAGGGCATCGGCGAAGGAGGGGGTGCGTTTGGAGGTGTACCAAGGGCGTTCTGGCCAGGTGGGAGGGGCGTCTTGAAAAGCTAAGTACCAGTGCCAGACAGCGGCGTAGAGCCAGCAGGCGAGGGAAACGATGCGTTCGGGTCCGAGGAAAACCCAGGACTGGGGATCTTGTGCGCGGAGGTATTGCTTTAAGTTGCGGTTGGTGTCCTCAATGGCCCAGCAGTCGGCGTAGGTAGAGGCAACCTGGGCGGGGATGGCGGAGGGATTGGTGCTGATGAAGAAGTCGTCGCGTTTGTGGTCGGTTGGGTCACGAACGACGACGAGGAAGATGGGCCGAGAGCGTGCCACCTCGTACCAGAGGATCTGGCGTGCCCAGAGCTGGCGCTCGACCATCTGGCCCCGGATACAGAGCTGGGTGGTGGTCCAGTCGGTGATTTGAGCGGCCAATTGGGAAGGGGGAGGCAGTTTGTCGCCCTTGGTCCGAGGGCGACCACGACGACCAGTGCGCGGTGGAGTCAGCTCGTAGATGGCGGCGTTACGGCGAATGCGGGTGACGATCTCTAAATGGGGCAGCTCATAGCCGACCAAAGAGGCCTAAGCACCGTCGGTGGCCAGACGAAACTGGCGGTGGGGGAGCCATCGGGTAATCTCCCAGGTCATGGTGGCAGCCAATTCGACCAGGGTGAGTTCACCTTCCCCCTTGCGGTGGACTCGAACTAGAACCGGCAGGGCCAGAGGCTCGCCGCCCCAGGGCGGGGTGACGCGCAGGGCCAGAACTATGATGTTGAGGCCCCAGGCGGCCACCATGTAGTTGGCGGTGGAGCGCACTGCATCTCGGAAAATGCCGGCACCATCGACCTTGCGGCCAGTCTTGTGGATGAGAGTGTCATCCAGCACAAGCTCAATCTCTCCGCTCGGCATCCAGTGGTCGACCAAGCAATAGAGCAGGCGCTGCCATACTTCGTCCATTGACCATTTACCCTCTCGTACCCAGCGGGCATAGGTGCTGTAGGCACGGCGAGTTGGAGATGGGATAACGCTCCACAGCCGGGTTAGGCCGAAGGTGATCCAAGCAGCAGAGCGGTCAATGGATATTGGTACCCATCTCGAACATCGAGGGCAGGTATTTGCCGTGATACACGAAGGTGTTTACAGAATTCACGGATAGCTTCCCCGATCGTCACGAGAACAATTTACCAAATTCGTTGCCCTCAAGACAACTTTACATGTTTCGCGGAAGCCTAATGACACCTACCGAAAGCCCACAAAAACAGCCGAATCGAACTCGAAACAGGAGATGGTGCCGAGGCCCGGACTTGAACCGGGGACACCTTGATTTTCAGTCAAGTGCTCTACCAGGCTGAGCTACCTCGGCGACACTAAGTAGATTTTACGGTTTCCATCGAAGATGGTGCGCCCTAAGGGCCAGCCAATCAGCAGCCGCCGATATAAGCGCAGGGATTTTGAAATTTGCCGTTGTAGAGAATCTCAAAATGGAGGTGCGGACCGGTAGAGAATCCGGTCGAGCCTTCATATCCGATCACCTGCCCCTGCCCCACCTCCTGCCCCCGAGATGTAGCAATTGAGGAGAGGTGATTGTATGTGGTGGTATAGCCGCCGCTGTGCTGAACTATGATGCTATTTCCATAGCCACCCCGCCATCCGGTGAATACCACGATCCCCCGAGCGGCGGCGGAGATCGGTGAACCGTAGGCTCCGGCAATGTCGAGTCCGGTGTGAAAGAGGCAGCCAGGCGGATTCATCCACGGTTCACCTACTAGGGTAGTGCAACCAAAGGGCTGGGTGATCCAGCGTGCCCCAATCGGCCAGATGAAATGACCCGAAGGGGAGCTGCCGCCGCCGCCGCCGCCGCCCCTTCCACCCGAACTCGGCGGCTGGTCGAGCCGGGCAATCTGATCCTGGTACTGCTGCTGCCAGGCGGCGATATTTCCGCTTACCTGGGCCACCTCATTCTCCATCTCCTGCCGCTGACCGGCCAACTGATCCTCCAACTGCTTCTGAGTCTGCAACGCCTGCTGCTGAAGTCCGAGCTCCTGCTCCAGACTCTGCTGCTGCTGCCTCTGTTGTCGAAGTAGACCATCGAGTTGATAACGCTGGTCATTCAGCTGATTTTGCGAATTGGTTATCTGCTGCTGATCCTGGGTCAGCCCGGAGACCATCTGCTCGTCTGACTTGATCACGTTCCGCATCAAGGAAACCCGGTCTATGAGCTGGCTGAAGCTTTGGGCGGTAAGCACGATGGCCAGATAATCGGTGTTGTCCTGCTTGGAGAGGACTCGGAGCCGCTGCCCCAGCAGCTGGTCGCGGACCGCAATATGGGCCTCTCCTCGGGTGAGATCGGCGCTGGTAAATCGAATACTCCGCTCGATATCCTTGATACCCGTCTGAGTCTGTTGAATCGAGCTCTTCTGGGTTTCGACCTGACCCTGAATCTGTTTGACCAGCTGGGAGAGGACGAGGTCTTTGGCGTTGGCATCCTGAATCTGGCTCTTGATCTGATTCAGTTGAGACTGCTGCTGGCTCGCCTGCGCCTGCCCCTGTTGAATCTTCTGGCAAAGAGAAGCTGCCCGGTTATCGCATCCTTCAGCGGCGGCCGATCCAAACCATGAGGTCATCCCGATAGCCAGACTCGCAACCATGATCAGCCCTAGCCAACGGCACATTATGTTCTCACGTAACGCCGAACCCCGATGAAACTGCCTAAGGCGCCAAGCATCACTCCGGCCAGCAGGAGACCAATTCCCAAGCTGGTAACAAAAGCCGGATCATAACTTAGAGGAATAAAAAAGAGATCGCCCTTGAAACGGCTGACCAGGGGATGATAGGTGGCGGCTATAACTCCAACCGCCAATCCGGCGGCGATCAATCCGGTCAGGATTCCCTCCAGCAGGAACGGACCGCGAACAAACCAACCGGCCGCTCCGACCAAGCGCATCACTTCAATCTCTCGCCGCCGATGATATATCGAAGTCCTGATCGTGTTCATCACAATCACTACTGAAACTACGACCAGGATCGCCAACAACCCTAGGCTGGCCGTGGCCAGCCAATTCGAGAGGCGAAGGACATTACCGACCAGATCCCCCTCGTAGTCGGTCGGCTCCACGGGATCGACGCCCACCCAATGACGGGCCAGAGCATCCACCTCCCCCACCGCCGCCAAATTTCGGAGATGAACCTCGAGCTTGGCCGGTACCGGATTACCCTGAATCTGTTCCAACAGCTGCTGCTCCCGAGGATCGGAGGCCAGCTGTTGAAGCACCTCAGCCTTGGATTTAAAGCTCACCGAGGCGACTTCGGGACGAGCCTGCAAGGTATCTTCAAAGGCCCTGACCGCGGGTAGCGGAGTTCCATCAGCCACGCTGACCGTGATCACGCTGATCTTCTGCCGGTAACCGGATAGGACCTGCTCCAAGCTGTGACCAATCACCAGGTTGACTGCCGCCAGGATCAGTACCAGGGCGATGGAGATCACCGCCGCCGAATTCACCGTCGCATTGCGGGAGAAGCTGTGCCAAGCACTTTTAAGCGCAAACCAAAGATGCCGGAAGGTTTTCATGATATCTCCCTGTCACGTCGTCCCGAACGACTCGACCCTGCTCCAGCGATACTACTCGCCGGTGTATCAAATCCACAATATCCCGGTTGTGAGTAGCCATTACTACCGTCGATCCGGCAGCGTTGATTCGCAACAGGAGCTGCATGATCTCCCAAGCTGTCGCCGGATCGAGATTCCCGGTCGGCTCATCGGCCACAATCAGCTCTGGGGCATGGACCAAAGCTCGCGCCACTCCTACCCGCTGCTGCTCTCCACCAGATAACTGCTCAGGATAAGCCTCCCCTTTGGTGGTTAATCCGACCACCTCCAGGGCTTCCGCCACACGGGCGCCAACACTCTCTCCAGATTCACCCCCCACCTCTAGGGCAAAAGCCACATTCTCCCTAACCGTAAGTTGGAGCAGCAGCTTGAAATCCTGGTGAACCAAGCCAACCCGCCGGCGCAGCCGGGGCAGCCGGCGGCGTGATAATTTTCCGAGGTCGGTGCCATGAACCACTACCTGACCCTCTGTTGCCCTCTCTTCTCGTAGGAGAAGCTTGATCAAGCTGGACTTGCCCGCCCCGGACGGCCCGACCAAAAAGAGGAACTCGCCAGCAAGCACCTCTAAATTGACCTCCGAAAGCGCCTGCGTCCCGTTGGGATATCGCTTCCACACCTCGTGAAGACGAATAACTGGCTGTGGTTCTGATGATAATTTCATTGTTTGCAAGGATGTTTGGTGATAAATAAGCTATAAGAAAAATTTAAGAATTGATCCGAGTATAGTCCGATTCCACCCCTTTAGTCAATCTATATACTCATATAGAAGTAAATTTTTTGACAATTCGAAGCATGGTTTCGCTTAGCGGAGACTTACCGGTTGAATCGATCCTCGATTTCAACCCATTCGTGAAAGCCCATGATTTCCTTGAATTCATCGAACGTCGCGGTGCTTGCCGGACTGTAGTCGACCCGATCCTCCTGGATAGCCTGGAGGCCTCTCTGAACAGTTTGGCGGCTTGCATTACTAGCGTGATGCCGTGGACTACCATATCGAAGCCCATCTGGGATAGTTCTCGATTGGTTAAGATAGGCGTCCTGCCACCCGCCAGCATGTTGCACATCTGGGGTACATCAACCTCGCGCCCAATGCGTTCCAGCTCATCAATTGAGAGCGGAGCCTCTATGAAAATCCCGTCGGCACCAGCTCGGACATACCGATCAGCTCGTCGCAAGGCACCCTCAAGCCCTTCTATGGCTCGCGCGTCAGTACGCGCAATGAGAAAAGTCTCCGAACTATCGCGAGCAGCAACGGCCGCCCGAATCTTGCGTTCCATAGTTTCGATCGGAACCACCGCCTTGCCTTCCATGTGCCCGCATCGCTTGGGCGAAACTTGATCCTCCATGAAGATCGCGGCCGCTCCCATCTGTTCATACAGGCGTATCGTCCGGGTGACGTTCTTGACATCCCCATAGCCATCATCAGCATCGATGAGAACTGGTAAGGAGTTGGCCGCCATGATGTCACGCATGCCGGCAGAGATCTCTCCCAAACCACACAATCCGATATCCGGCACTCCGTAGCGAGCTCCGACCACCGGAAAGCCACCGATCACATACGCGGAGAAACCAGCCCTCTCAATCATGCGGGCAGTCAGGGCATCATATGCTCCAGGGAGAACCAGTGGTTTGTCCCGATCCAGCAGCTGTCGCCATGTCGGGCGGGAGTTAAACGCCATTTTTAATCTTCCTTCCTCACTTACTGGTTTCGGCGTCAAGTCGCCAGCGCAGCCAGCCCTCGATCAGGGGAGCAATCTCTCCCTCTAGCACCGCCTGGGCGTTGCCGATCTCGACCCCGGTGCGGAGATCCTTGACCATGGTATAGGGCTGGAGTACGTAACTCCGAATCTGGCTGCCAAACTCCGCCGGCAATACATCTCCCCGCAACGCCGATCGCTGCCGCATTGATTCCTCCTGCTGGCGCTGAAAAAGGCGCGAGCGGAGAATTCGCATCGCCGTCTCACGGTTCTTCATCTGAGAGCGCTCGTTCTGACAGGAGGCAACTATCCCGGTTGGCAGGTGAGTGATTCGCACCGCCGAATCGGTCTTATTGACATGCTGGCCGCCGGCTCCGGTCGAACGATAGGTGTCGATCCGCAGCTCATCCGAGTTGATTTCCACCTGCCCCTCCTCCATCGTATCCAGCTCCGGCATCACCTCGACCAATGCAAATGAGGTGTGGCGGCGATGGGCCTGATCAAATGGAGAGATGCGAACCAGACGGTGTACGCCATGCTCAGAGCGGAGCAGACCGTAGGCTCGCGGGCCCCTGAAGGCCGCGGTTACACTCTTAAATCCGGCTTCTTCACCAGGCGCAGTGTCAATCAATTCCACCTCCAACCGAGGTCTCGCTACCGTCACCTCGGGTGGAGAAGGCTGAGCCCACCGAGAGTACATTCGGAGCAGCATCTCCACCCAATCCTGGGCCTCCACCCCCCCCTGCCCTACGCTAATCGTCATCACCGCATCATGGGTGGCGTAGGGATCGGCAAAGAGCAGATCCAATTCGCGCTGCTCCAGCTGATCATGCAGCGCCTTCTGCTCCACCATCAGCATCGTGGCCAACTCCTCATCCAGCTGGGCCAGCTCGGCCAGCTCAATCAGATCCCGCGCCCGCTGCTCTAGATCATGCCAGGTTTTGAGCGTCGATCGAAGTTCGGCTGCCGCCCTAGCCGAACGACCGGAGGCCTGGGGATCATTCCACGCCTCCGGGGCCGCCAGCTGGCGCTCCAACTCCGCCGCCTGCAACGCCGATGCCGGGAGGTCAAAGATGCTCCTTGAGCTGAAGAATCCGGTGCAGCAGCTGTTCGGAGGACTTATCGTCCATGGCAGCGCTTGTACTTCTTGCCCGAGCCGCACCAACACAGCTCATTGCGCCCCCGCTTGGCGTCTCCCCCGACTGTCGCCAACTCGGCTCCCGGACCGGCGGCAATCGAGCTTTCCGCATCAATGCGCGGAGCCTGCGGCGGGGGCTCGTGCGGAACTATCTGAACATGGAAAATATTGGCCACGATATCCGATTGGATTCCCGCCTTCAACTCCTCAAACATCTTGTGGGCTTCAATTTTGTACTCCACCAATGGATCGCGCTGACCATAAGCCTGAAGTCCAACGCCCTCGCGGAAGTGTTCCATCTGAGTTAGATACTCGACCCACCGCTGATCGATCGTCTGCAGCATGACGTATCGCTCGACCTGGCGGCAGAGCTCAGCTCCAAACTCCTTCTCCTTCGCCGCATACGTGTCCAGCACCGACTGCCGTAAGAATTCAACCAAGCCATCCTTGCCCTGCTGCAGCGCAGCCTCTGGGAGCTGGGTTCCGGGGGCCAGTGGGAAGTACTGACTGAGATAGGCGAGCAGACCGGCCAAATCCCAACTCTCGGCATGGCGTGCCTCGCAGTAGCCTTCCACCCCCTTCTCGATCACCTCTTGGATGTACCCCTCCAGGTTGTCCCGGGTATCTATCCCCTCCAGGATCTTCCGCCGCTCACCGTAGATGATCGCCCGTTGTTGATTCATGACGTCGTCGTACTCGACCACATACTTGCGGGCATCGAAGTGCATCCCCTCAACCTTCTTCTGGGCACTCTCGATCGAACGGGCCACCCAGCGATGCTCGATTGGCTCGACCTCAAAGCGCTCCATCACTCGACCAATACGCTCCGCAGTTGGACCGAAGACACGCATCAGGTCATCCTCGATGGAGATGAAGAAACGGCTGGAGCCGGGGTCCCCCTGTCGACCGGCTCGACCGCGGAGCTGATTGTCGATCCGCCGACTCTCATGCCGCTCGGTACCGATGATGTGCAATCCGCCGATCTGGTTAATTTCCTCGCCCAGCACGATGTCGGTACCCCGACCGGCCATGTTGGTGGCGATCGTTACCGCCCCCGTCTGGCCAGCCTCGGCAATGATTGTCGCCTCTCGCTCATTCTGCTTGGCGTTGAGGACGTTGTGCCTTACCCCCCTTCGCTCCAACAGCTTGGAGAGTCGCTCCGACTTCTCAACCGAGACGGTACCGACCAGGACTGGTCGTCCCTGGCGGTTCATCTCCGCCACCTCATCGATCACCCCGGCAAACTTCGACTGTTCGCTCTTGTAGATAACGTCCGGGTAGTCGGTTCGCTGCATCTCCCGGTTGGTCGGTATCTCTACCACCTCCAGGTGATAGATCTTGTCCAGCTCCTCAGCTTCGGTGAGTGCCGTACCGGTCATTCCGGCCAGCTTTTTATAGAGTCGGAAGTAGTTCTGGAGGGTGATTGTGGCCAGCGTCTTCTGCTCCTGCTGAACCTTCAGCCCCTCCTTCGCCTCGACCGCCTGGTGCAACCCGTCCGACCACCGTCGCCCGGGCATGGTTCGTCCGGTGAATTCATCGACGATTATCGCCTCACCGTTGACCACCAGATAATCCCGATCTCGGAGGTGCAAACTCTTCGCCTTCAGGGCCTGATTGATCTGGTGGGCCTCGGAGACATGCTCTAAGTCGTAGATATTATGGAGCTTGGTCCACCGCTCCAACTTGGCGATCCCCTCCTCGGTCAGTCCAGCCGACTTATGCTTCTCATCAACCGTGTAATCCTCATCTAGCTGAAGTCGAGCGGCCAGGCGAGCGTATTGATAGTATTTATCGGTCGGCTCCTCCCCCTGCCCCGAGATCAACAGGGGGGTCCGCGCCTCATCGATCAGGATCGAATCCACCTCGTCGACGATGGCAAAGTTCAGCTCGCGCTGGGCCCGCTGCACCAACTCGGTGGCCATATTATCGCGGAGATAATCAAAGCCGAACTCATTGTTAGTTCCGTAGGTTATATCACAGGCGTAAGCCTCGGCTCGAGAGACCGGCCGGAGATGCTGTAGACGAGCATCGTTGTGGGCCTCATCAACATATTCAGGATCGTAAATGTAACCTGGTGGAGGAGCCCCCGGATGACCCGAAATCGCCACTCCCACGCTTAAGCCCAGCAGGTGATAAAGCGGACCCATCCAACCGGCATCACGCCGAGCCAGATATTCGTTGACCGTAACTAGATGAGCACCCTCACCGCTGAGCGCATTCAGAACCAAGGCCAGGGTGGCGACCAAGGTCTTTCCCTCTCCGGTCTTCATCTCGGCGATCTTTCCCTCATGAAGGACAATACCGCCAACCAGCTGGACATCGAAGTGGCGCATCTTGACCGTGCGCCGAGCCGCCTCACGAGTTAGGGCAAAGCTCTCGATCAGCACCTCATCCAGCACCTCACCGGCTTGGACTCGGCTTTTCAATGCCTGAGTCCGAGCCTGGAGTTCAGGATCGCTGAGCGGCTGAAGTC
>JBOHUW010000015.1:0-12394 GCA_050734895.1 Candidatus Dormibacteraceae bacterium
GAATTTAGTGCTCATTTCAGGAAACCAACTCTATCACTACCATCGGTGCGCCATCCCCAAGTCGAGGTCCTCGATGGATAATTCGGGTGTAGCCCCCCGGACGGGAAGCGAGGCGCGGCAGCAGGTTGTTGAAGAGTCGCTCAGCCACCTCCGGGATGGAGATCTCCTCGGCCACTCGACGTCGAGCCGCTAAATCATCCGCCTTGGCCGTAGTTATTAGCCGTTCAACTACCCGGCGCAGCTCTTTCGCCTTCGCTTCGGTGGTGGTTATCCGGCCATGCTGAAGGATCGAGGTGGCCAGGTTTCTCAGCAATGCCTTCCGAGCATGGCTATGACGACCGAAGTGTCTACCCTGCTTTCTGTGTCTCATCAGCTGAACACGCTATCCATCTGATCGGGCTCGACAAAACCCTTCTCGACCAACTTCTCGCGAATTTCGTCCAACGACTTCTTGCCAAAGTTGCGCAGGCTCAGGAGTTCATCCTCCTTCTTGGTCAGGAGCTCGCGAATCGTCGTGATGTCATTCGCCTTCAGACAGTTATAAGCTCGAACCGAAAGGTCCAACTCCTCGACCGGAATCTCCGGCGGCAGACCAACCTGGGCCTGCTGGGCAATTACCTGCTCCTCATGGGCCTGGATGCTGGCCCCGAATTGCGAGAAGAGATCAAGGTGTTGAGTGAACTGTCGAGCCGACCCACTCACCGCATCCTCTGGGGTCAGGGTTCCATCCGTCCACACCTCAAGATGAAGGCGTTCAAAGTCGGTCGACTGACCAACTCGGGTTTTCTCGACCAGGAAGTTCGCCTTGACTACCGGAGAGAAGATGGCATCGATAGAAATTACTCCAATTGCCTGGCCTTCTCGCTTGTTCAACTCCGCCGGAGCATAACCTTTACCCTGCTCAACATTCAACTCCATCCGCAGCTGACCACCGTCAGCCAGGGTGCAGATATAGAGATCTCCGTTGATCACCTCAACCTCATCTGGCAGCTGGATATCAGAGGCATGAACCTCCGCCGGACCTCGAATATCCAATCGAAGTGTGACCAACTCTGGACTGAAAGACTTCAATCGGAGTTGCTTCAGATTAAGAATAAGTTCACTTACATCTTCTTTGACATGCGCTATTGAAGCAAATTCGTGCGCCACCCCTTCCACCTGGATCGAGGTCACCGCCGCTCCCTGGAGGGAGGATAGGAGCTGTCGTCTGAGCGCATTGCCCAGCGTCGTCCCCACCCCCGGCCCCAACGGTTCGATCTCGAACTTGCCGTAGGTGTCGTCGCCCTCAATTTTGCGCGCGGTCGGGCTTACATCCAATCGAGTATCAATTGCCAACGATTCGGGACCTCCACATTTATATAGTTATCGGGAGTAGAACTCGACAATCAGCTGCTCCTCAACGCCGGATTCCATATCCGTTCGCTCCGGCAGGCCGAGGATTTTAGCCAAAAGTTCGTCTGTCTGAGGGGCCAACCAGGAAGGCATGGTACGCAGCCGAGCCGCCTCCATGGCCAACTCGATTACCCCACTCTTCTCTCGGATCTTTACTTCATCGCCAACTCGGATTTGGTAGGAGGGGATGTCCACCCGCCTTCCATTAACTTCGAAATGGCCATGTCCGACCAACTGCCTGGCCTGCTTTCGAGAAGCAGCCCAACCCAGGCGGTAAACGACATTATCTAGCCGGATCTCCAAATGTCGAAGCAGGTTCAAACCGGTTACCCCCGGCTCTCGGGTAGCCTTCTCAAAATAGTTGCGAAACTGTCGTTCCAAAACTCCATATGTCCTCCGCGCCTTCTGCTTGGCACGAAGCTGAACCCCGAAGTCAGAGGGTTTGCGTCGTCGGGCCTCTCCATGCTGACCGGGAGGGACCGCGCGACGATCGATCGCACATTTAGGGGTATAGCAACGCTCCCCCTTGAGGTACAGCTTTGCCCCCTCTCGACGGCAGAAGCGGCAGACCGGTCCGTGATAGTTGGCCATCTATGGAAGACTCCTGATTTGATCGGGCGAGACAAGCCTAGCCCCTACATTTTTATCTCTCACAAGTTATACGCGGCGGCGCTTCGGGGGGCGACAGCCATTATGGGGAATTGGAGTCACGTCGATGATCGCCGTCACCTCCAATCCGGCCGCCTGCAGCGCCCGAACCGCCGCCTCTCGGCCGGCTCCTGGGCCCTTGACAAATACTTCGAGGGAGCGCATCCCGTGCTCCATCGCCTTTTTTCCGGCGTTCTCGGCGGTAGTTTGAGCAGCATAGGGAGTTGACTTTCGGCTTCCCTTGAAACCACTGCCCCCGGCCGAACCCCAGGCCACCACATTCCCATCATTATCAGTAATCGAGACAATCGTGTTGTTGAAAGTGCTGTGGATATGCCCCTGGCCCAGCACCACATTTTTTCGCTCTCGACGCCGAACTCGGGTTGTCTTCTGTTTTGCCATCTGCAATTAACCCCTATTTACCCTTCTTCCGAGCCCGAGCCACCACTCGCTTCGGACCTCTCCGCTGGCGAGCATTGGTCCGCGTACGCTGACCATGAGCAGGGAGGTTGCGTCGATGCCGCAAGCCACGGTAACAACCAATTTCAGTCAGCCGCTTAATGTTCATCGCCACCTGGCGGCGCAAATCACCCTCGATCAGGATTTCCTTATCCGCCGATAGGCGATCGATAAGCTGGCGCAGCCGACCTATCTCCTCTTCCTTGAGGTCTTTAACCCGGGTTTGAGCCGGTATGTTAGCCATCCCCAACAACTTGACCGCCGTGGTACGGCCAATGCCATGGATGTAGCTGAGCGAAATCAGCACCTGCTTATCATTGGGGATATCAACCCCGGCAAAACGAGCCACTTTAGCTAACCCTGCCTCTGTTTATGCTTGGGGTTTTCACAGATCACCCGGATTACCCCTTCGCGGCGAATCACCTTACACTTTGGACAGATCTTCTTCACTGATGGACGGACCTTCATTATTTTTCCCTACGGATATTGCCGCCCACAAAAAATCGAACGGCTAGAAACGAAGCTTGATTGTATATCATCTGACTACCCGGCTGCCTTTAGATGGGGAAGTTTTTTGACCAGCTACGGTTAGCAGGCGGGGGCCAGCAGGTGTAATCGCTACCGTATGCTCGACATAAGCAGCCAACCCCCCATCGGTAGTACAAACCGTCCAGCCATCGGGTTTGACGTAGACCTCATGACCCCGCTCGTTGATCATTGGCTCGATTGCCAGAGTCATACCCGCCTTCAACTTCACTCCCTTGCCCGGCGGACCAAAATTGGGAACCTGCGGGTCCTCGTGCATGCTTCGCCCGATGCCATGGCCAACAAATTGACGAATCACCGAAAATCCATTACCCTCTGCATGGCTCTGAACCGCCGCCGAGATATCCCCCAGAAAATTACCTACTATCGCCTGCTCTACTGCCAATTCCAGGCAGCGATCGGTTACTTCAACCAATTTTTCGGCGACGGCTGTAGGTTGTCCGACCAGAACAGTACAACCCATATCCGCCCAGAAACCCTCCAAAACCAAGCCCAGGTCGAGGCTGACCACATCCCCATCCTCGATCCGTCGCCGACCGGGTATCCCGTGTACCGCCTCCTCATTGATCGAAACGCAGATTGATTTGGGGAAGCCGTTGTAACCAAGGAAGCCGGGTCGGGCTCCCCCCTCGGTTATTCGTGCCTGGGCCAGCCGGTCTAACTCCTGAGTTCGAACTCCCACCCGGCAGCCTAGCTTCAACTCTTCGGTCACGCTAGCCAACAGCCGCCCAGCCCGAGCCATCAACTCGATCTCGGCCGGAGTTTTGAGATTAATCATTGTGAGGGTGGCCGAACAGGCAACACGGCATCGATACGATTGCTCACTTCTTCAATCGTACCCCGGCCGTCGATCTCCCACAGCACCCCCCGCGGTCGATAGTAATCGAGCACCGGGAGGGTTTCTCCGAGGTAGACTTGAATTCGACGGCGGGCAGCCTCCGGACGGTCGTCCTCCCGCTGCCTCAATTCAGCTCCATCTATGGGGCAGCGATTACCCTCGGCCGGCGGATTGGCGGGACTTGAGTAGGTTCGGCCACAGCAGGGGCAAATCCATCGATTACCCAGCCGGTTAACCAACTCTTCAGGCTCTACCCGCAAATAAAGTACCGCGTCCAACTTCATTCCCAGGCCACTAATCATCCGATCCAAAGCCTCTGCCTGAGGCAGAGTTCTGGGGAACCCATCGAGTAAGAATCCAGAAGCACAATCGGCTCGACGAAGCCGATCGGCGATGATCTCGATCATTACCTCATCCGGCACCAGATCACCTCGATCCATGATCTTTTTGGCCCGGGCCCCCAATTCACTACCCTTCGCCACCTCTTCGCGGAGAATTTGGCCAGTGGCTACATGAGGTACACCCAGGCTCTCACTCAGCCGATCAGCCTGCGTTCCCTTACCGCTCCCGGGAGCACCGTAAAGGAGGAGGTTCATTTGATAAAGCCTCTATACTGGCGCATCACCAGCTGAGTCTCCAACTGCCGCATAGTATCCAGAGCTACTCCGACCACAATTAGTAGCCCAGCACCGCCCAGAGACAGCTGCTGGGGGGGGATTGAACTAATTTTGGAGGCCGCAATTGGCAGGCCAACGGTAATCAGCCCCAGGAACAAAGCCCCAACCAGAGTGATTCTATTCATGACTCGCCCTAGATACTCCGCGGTTGGCTCGCCCGGTCGAATGCCGGGGATGAAGCTGGAGGCACGGCGCAAATTATCAGCCACATCGTGAACATCAAAGGTCACCGAAGTGTAGAAGTAGGTGAAACCGAAGATAAGCAAGAAGTAGATGAGGTTATAACCGATCACTGCCGGCAGATTGGGACCGCTGGAAGTGAAGTTGTCATATATCCAGTTTCCCACATGAGCATACCAAGTACTCTGATCAGCCCCCTTGAGATAGCTGGCAATCATCTGAGGAAGGCCCAAGAGCGAGATGGCGAAGATGATCGGAATCACTCCCGCCGCATTCACTCGAAGTGGAAGGAAGCTCTGCCTCCCCTGCACCGTCCGACCTCCGGCCAACCGCTGGGCCGACTGAATCGGAATCTTCCGCACCGCCTGTTGGATCTCGATAATGAAGGCAACCGCCACCACCGCCAAGATAGCGAGGATGACCAGTGGAAGGTAGTCGGCCAATCCTCCCCCTTTCAGATTACTAATGATTGCTCCATAGACCGTCTGCGGTCCCCGGGCCAAGATGCCGGCAAAGATGATCAGCGAGATCCCGTTGCCGATGCCATGCTCAGAGATCAACTCCCCCAGCCACATCGCCACTATGGTGCCGCAGGTAATGGTGAACATGATGGTCACCCGCTGAAACAGACTCATCTGGGGCGGCAAAATTGCCGGATCGGTGCGTTGAAAGATTACCGTAATCGCGTAGCTCTGGCTAAAAGCGAGCGCTGTGGTGAGATAGCGAGTCCATCGGGTAATGCGACGCCGCCCGATCTCTCCCCCCTCCTTCTGCAGCTGCTTGATTCGCTCTGAAACCACCGTCATCAGCTGCATGATTATGCTGGCCGTGATGTAGGGGGTTATTCCCAAAGCAACCACACTGAACTGGGCCAATCCACCACCAGAAAAGAGGTTGATCAACCCGAGCAGCTGCTTACCACTGAAGAGAGTATCTAGCGCCTGCTGGCTGGCTCCGGGAATCGAAACGTTGGCCAGAACGCGATAGCCCGCGAGCAACCCGGCCGTAACCAACAGCTTGTTGCGTAACTCGGGCAGCCGAAATGCATTGAGTACGGCTTCTAGTAGGTTCACATTACGAATCAGTGGGCGACGTGGCGGCGGCTCGGCGACGGGTTCCGGCGCTTACCCGCTGCTTGCTCGGTAGCAGCTTAACGTTTCCCCCTCGGGCCTCGATCGCGGCAGTTGCCGCCGCACTCACCGCGTGGACCTCCAACATCAGTCGACGGCGTAGGCTGCCCGCTCCGAGCAATTTAACTTCGTCGTTAACTGAAGATACCAGGCCGCTCTCCACCAACAGCTCTGGGGTTACTCTCGTTCCATCGGTAAACCGAGAGAGTGCGGTTAAATTGATTACCGCAAACTTTCGCGAAAAGCGGTTCTTGAAGCCGGGCAGCTTGGGCAACCGCTGAGCCAGAGGCATCTGGCCACCTTCAAAGCCAATGCGAAAGCCCTGGCCCCTCGCCTTCTGCCCCTTCTGGCCTCGAGAGGAGGTCTTACCTCGGCCGGAGCCGGTTCCCCGGCCTACCCGCTTGGCCGGCCGATGCGATCCTGGTGCAGGACGTAAATCATGTAGCTGCACTATCTCCCCCTCGAATGCTTCTTATTGGAGCGCTTGCGCCAGATCTTATATTTCATCCGTTTACCCTGGCCCCATGGCTCACCCTCCACCGCAACCAAAAAGCTGACTGCCCTTAGGAGCCCCCGCACCGCCTCATTATCCGGCAGCTGACGGGTTTGGTTAAGCTTCCGGAACCCCAAGGAGGCAACTGTCGCCTTGGTCTTCTCCGAATACCCGATCGCACTCTTCTTCCACGTCGCCTCGATCATGCCGTCGTCTCCTGCGCAGCCACACTGGCGATATGTCCACTCTGCTGCGCCTCCCGGTACGCCTTGACCAAACGACGTCCAATGATTTGCTCCATGTCCCTACCTCGAAGCTCGGCTATCTCGGGAGCGGTGCGCAGATGCTGTAGGGCATCGATAGTTGCCCGAACCGTATTGATAGGGTTGTTGGTGCCGAGCGACTTGGTCAGCACATCCTTCACTCCGGCCAACTCCAAGACCGCCCGCATCGCTCCACCCGAGATAACCCCGGTACCCGGAGCCGCCGGCTTGAGCAAAATTTTTGCCGCCCCACATTTGTGCCGAACCTCGTGAGGTATGGTGGTGCCCACCAGAGGAACGGTGGTGAGATTACGCTTGGCGATCTCCACCCCCTTCCGAATTGCCTCCGGTACTTCTCGTGCCTTGCCCAAACCGGCCCCGACTCGACCATTCTGATCGCCGACGACGATCAAGGCGGAGAAGGAGAAGCGACGACCGCCCTTCATAACCTTCGCCACCCGGTTCAAGCTGACCACCCGCTCGGCAAACTCACTCCGCTCGGCGGCGTAGCCCTGGTTGCGTGCTGCCATCGCCATTAGAACTTCACCCCGGCTTCACGAACCGCTTCCGCCAATGCCCGGATTCGGCCGTGGTAGAGGAAACCACCACGATCAAAAACCACCTTACTGACCCCAACTGCCTGAGCTCGCTCGGCAATTGCCTTACCCACCGCGACTGCAGCAGATAAATTCTTTCCGGGAGAACCCAACTGAACGGTTGAAGCCGAGGCCATCGTCCGACCCCCAGCATCATCAATCAACTGCGCATAGACATGATTCAGGCTGCGATAAACCGAGAGTCGCGGCCGCTCAGCCGTACCCCGCACCTTCCGCCGAACCCGACGGTGGCGGTGCCAACGAGCCGTATTTCGATCCAATTCCTTCAACATCGCCTACTTACTTCCCTTACCGGCCTTACCGGCCTTGCGCCTAACTATCTCACCCTTGTAGAGCACACCTTTCCCCTTATAAGGTTCAGGACGGCGCAATTTGCGAATATCTGCTGCTACCTGACCGACCAACTCTTTATCACTGCCGGTGATAGCGAACTGGGTCGGAGCCGAAATTTCAGCTCCGATCCCCGCCGGGAGAGCCACCTTGATCGGATGCGAGAAGCCGAGGCTGAGGAGCAAATCATCGCCCTGCTTCTGGGCTCGATACCCGACCCCCACCAACTCTAGCTCTTTCTTATAACCGGTCGAAACACCGGTGATCAGATTGGCTACCAAGCTTCGGGTCAAGCCATGCAGCGAGCGATGCTGCCGACTATCGGTGGGACGGTGACAGATCACCTCTCGCTCCCCAACTTGAACTTCAATCGCCGGATGGAGGGAACGCTCCAAACTGCCCTTAGGGCCTTTAGCCGTTACTTGATTGCGATTAACCGCAACCGTAACGCCGCTGGGCAGAGGGATCGGTTGTTTACCAACTCTAGACATAGTCGTTCCACACCCTACCAGACATAAGCCAAGAGCTCTCCACCAACTCCAGCTCGAAGCGCCTCTCGACCGCTCATAACGCCCTGGCTGGTAGAGAGAATGGAAATGCCTAATCCTCCCAAAACGCGGGGGATCTCATCCTTTCCTTTATAAATTCGCAGCCCCGGGCGGCTAACTCGCCGCAAGCCACTAATCACACTTCGGCGATCAGGACGATCAATGAAAACCAGCCGCAGGCTCTCTCCCGCCGTATCGGGCAACTTCTCCACCTCGTAGCTCTCAATGTAGCCCTGCTGCTTGAGCACCTGGGCCAAACCCACCTTGAGCTTCGAACTGGGCAGCCTAACCTCCGAATGCCGGGCCTTGACCGCATTACGAACTCGGGTCAACATATCAGCTATTGGATCGGATATAACCCCGATAGTGCGTCTTCTCATCACCAACTCGACTTCGTCACACCGGGGATTCGACCCTCGGCGGCAAGAGTTCTGAAACAGATTCGACACATCCCAAATTTGCGCATGTAAGCCCGAGGTCGACCACAGAGTCGACACCTGCTATGAATCCGAACCGAGAATCGCGGTTTACGCCGCGACTTCTCTACTGCTGACTTCTTGGCCACGGAATGTGTACTCTCCTTGAATTTTTTAATCGGGCGAGGCAAGCCTAGCCCCTACAGCTGCCGAAACGGCATCCCTAATTCGGCAAGGAGAGAACGGCCCTCCTCGTCAGTTCGGGCGGTAGTGACAATCGCCACCTCCAAACCACGTAGTTTATCAATTTTGTCGTAATCAATTTCGGGAAAGATGATTTGTTCTCTGAGCCCGACCGAATAATTGCCCTTGCCATCGAAGGCGCGAGGCGAAATCCCTCGAAAATCTCGAATTCGCGGCAGCGCCACTCCAATCAGCTTCTCCAGGAAATACCACATCCGGCGCCCCCGCAGGGTGCACTTGATTCCTACCGGCATTCCTACCCGAAGCTTGAAGGCCGCTACCGCCTTCCGAGAACGAACCACGATCGGCTGCTGCCCGGTCATCTCCCGAACATCATTAACCGCTGATTCCAACGCCCGAGAGTCAGTTGCCCCCTCACCAATGCCGATATTCACAATCACCTTCTTGATCTGCGGCACCTGCATCGGATTTTCATATTCAAACTGCTTGTTCAGAGCTGGCACGGCCCGCTCTAGATAACGAAGAGCCAAGCCGGGCCGCTTCGATTCGGGAGTTGCCTTGACAGATTTGGCTGCTGGCATTATTGGGCCTCCACCTTGCGAACTCGCTCATAAGGCTCATGGCAATGTATGCACTCCACCGCCTTCTCTCCCGAGGCAAGCTCGATGTGTTTGATTCGGGTAGTTTGATTGCAGGCCGGACAGATCAACATCACGTTACTGCGGGCAATGGGAGCCTCGAAATCAACTATGCCACCCTGCATAATCCGGTTTCCGGCCACCCGCTGACCCGCCTTGACATGGCGCTTACGGAGGTTGATTCCCTGAACCACCACTTTATCCTGGCGAGGCAGAGTGCGGAGAATTGTACCGATCTTCGCCCGCTCTCGACCTGCGATCACCTTTACCGTATCTCCCGGCGCCAAACCAAGCGGTCGCCACCTTGGAAGGGGCTTATTTTTCAGCATTACAACACCTCTTGAGCGAGAGAGACAATCTTCATGAAGCTACGCTCTCTCAGTTCACGGGCCACCGGACCAAAGATTCGGGTTCCTCGGGGATTGTTCTGGTTGTTGATCAGCACCGCCGCATTGTCATCAAAGCGGATGTGTGAACCATCTACCCGGCGATACCCCGCAACCGTACGAACCACCACCGCCTTCACCACTTCGCCCTTCTTGACGCCAGCATTGGCCTGCGCATCTTTGACCGTAGCGGTGACCACATCGCCCACCGAAGCATACCGCCGATGATGCCCACCAGCCACTCTGATCACCAATATCTCCTTGGCCCCGCTGTTATCCGCGACCCTGAGCCTAGTCTCCTGCTGGACCATTAGCGCGCCTTCTCCACAATCAGAGACACTCGCCAACGCTTGGTCCTGGCCAACGGCCTAGTCTCCACAATTCTTACCAAATCACCGATTCGACACTGATTATTCTCATCGTGTGCCTTGAAATGCTTCTGACTTCGAACCACCTTCTTGTAAAGGCGATGGCTCTTTGAATCGGCAATCTCCACTATGACCGTCTTCTCCATACGATTGGAGATAACCCGACCCTGCCGCATCTTGCGTACGGCTCGTTCTTTAATTTCTATCTGCTCGCTCATTCGGCGTTATCCTCACTCTTCGGCTCACTCGCCACGGTCAGTATCCGAGCAATCAGCTTACGCACTCGTCCAATCTGGTGAGGATTCTCCATCTGGCCGATCACCGCCTTGAAGCGCAGCTCATAAAGCTCGCGCTGCGCCGACCCAAGACGATTCTCCAACTCCTCAGCATTCAACTGACGCAACTCTTTGGCTTTCATTCTGCACCCTCCCCAGCGCCTGAGGTGGAATCCTCCAGGGCCAGGAATCTGGTCTTGATCGGCAGTTTGGCCGCCGCCAGCTGCATAGCCTCCTTGGCTACGCTCTGATCAACACCACCCATTTCGAAGAGGATCCGGCCCGGCTTGACCGAAGCCACCCACCCCTCGATGTTACCCTTTCCCGAACCCATCCGGGTCTCGGCCGGCTTCTTGGTGAATGGCTTGTGCGGAAAGATACGAATCCAAATTTGTCCACCCCGACGGACATGGCGAGTCATCGCCCGACGGGCAGCCTCAATTTGGCGGTTGGTCATCCAGCAGGCATCTACCGCCTGCAAGGCAAACTGCCCGAAGGCAATGTGCGACCCCCGAGTGGCCACACCCCGAATTCGGCCGGTATGCAGCTTGCGGTGTTTAGTTCGCTTGGGTAGCAACATCAGCTTGACTCCCCCACAGGAACCTGCACAACATCCGACACCATAGATTCCTCCCCCTGAGGTGGGAGGGTGGAGGAAGCCGCAACAGCGGCGGAAGTCACAGCAGCTTTAGGAGAGGGGGTCGAAGACTGTGACTGTGGAGTCGCTTCCCGAGCCGCCACCTGAGCCGCCTCTCCACCGCGTTTCTTCGGCTCCACCAGGTCGCGATAAATCCAACACTTTACCCCGATTGAGCCGAAGGTCGTGTTGGCTATCGCCCGACCAAAGCCAATATCCGCGCGCAGTGTATGCAGCGGAACTCGCCCCTCACGAAGCCATTCCCGCCGTGCCATCTCACTGCCTCGCAACCGGCCGGCCAAGGTAACCCTGATTCCCTTCGCCCCAGATCGCATAGTTCGTAGCATGGACTGCTTCATCGCTCGCCGATGATTGATTCGACGCTCGATCTGAGAAGCAATATTCTCCGCCACCAGCTGAGCATCCATCTCCGGCCGCTTGATCTCTTGGATCGAAAGTCGAATCCGATTACCTGGAAAGCTCTTCTCCAGCCGCTCGCGGAGGGTATCCACAGAAGCCCCTCCCTTACCGATAACAATTCCCGGACGAGCAGTGTGAATGGTAACCGTCATCTGGGCATTGGAAGAGCGTTCGGTCTCTATCTTGGCGATGCCTGCGTTGCGTAGGCTGGACATTATCGCCTTCCGCATAGCTAAATCTTCATGCAGCAGCTGAGTGTAATCGCGTTTAGAGGCAAACCAGTTGGCCTCCCAGCCTCGAATAACTCCCAGCCGAAACCCGTTGGGATGAACCTTATGACCCATTTACTCGGTCTCCCCTCTATTTTCTTCAACTACCACAGTGATGTGACAGCTGGGGTGAATATAGCCGTGAGCCATACCTTTGCTTACCGGCCGAAAACGTCGAACTCGGGGACCTTCATCCACAGTAACCGCCTTGACCATCAACTCTCTGGCATCCAGATCGTAGTTGTTCTCGGCGTTGGCCGCCGCCGACTTCACCACTTTGGCCAAATCGGCTGCCGCATGCTGGGGAGCAAATCGAAGCCCACTCAATGCCGCATCGACTCGCTGTCCACGAATTAAATCCGCCAACAGTCGCACCTTGCGCGGTCCACGACGGACAAACTTTGCCTTGGCCATAACTTCCATCAGCGTAGCCGGCTCCTCTTCTCCGCCCCGGCCACATGTCCCCGGAAGTAGCGGGTGGGGGCAAACTCGCCCAACTTATGACCCACCATATTCTCGCTGACAAAGACGGGGATATGCTTTCGCCCATCATGAACCCCAATGGTGTGCCCGACCATCTCGGGGAAGATAGTAGATCGTCGGGACCAGGTTCGAATGATCTTCTTCTCCTTACTCTGATTCAGACGCTCTACCTTCAAG
>JBOHUW010000016.1:0-12250 GCA_050734895.1 Candidatus Dormibacteraceae bacterium
ACCTGGAGCAAGCCATCGGCTGGGAATCTCCCATGAGATGCCGGGAATCGGCTCCTTGGGGCGAATCTTCCACCAGGCCCCATACATTCCGGCGGCACCGAGGAAGATCGCCAAAGGCCACAGCCCGGGCATCGCCAGATGCAGAGTTTCGACAATAAGAGGAGCCAGAATACTCGCCGCAAGGGCAAAACTCAGCCAGCCAGGGATCCGAGCCAGGAGCTGAGAGCGAACAGCATTCACCAGCCACTTCCCAGCACGAAGCGAAAGCGATTCTCGCGGAGAGGACGATTGCTCGCCCAAAAGCTCGGCAAGGCGCTCCAGCAGCTTCATTTCGGCCGTTCTCGATCTACCGAACATCTCCCCTAGGTGTAGTGCCCACGGACATTGTTGACACGAGAGATAGGAGGAAGACCGCCTAGCGCGATATGGGAACGATGATAGTTGTACTTGTGAAGCCAGAGAGGTAAGAGTGCCGAGCGCTCCAAGTTGCTGAGGTAGGGGCGAGAGTAGGCCCACTCCTCAATTAAGGTGCGGTTGTAGCGCTCCACCTTGCCGTTGGTCTGGGGGCGGTAGGGCCTGGTGAAAAGATGCTCCAAATTGAGCTGAGCCAGGGTGGCATGGAACTTTTTCGAGCGGTAGCTTACCCCGTTGTCGGTCATAACCGACTTTAGAGATAGTCCATGACGGTCAAAATAGCGGGCAGCATGGCGTAGGAAGCTAGCACAGCTGGCGGCTTTTTCATCGGCCAAGATCTCGGTGTAGGCGAGACGAGAGTGGTCATCAACTGCCGAGTGGAGGTAGTCGTAGCCCCAGCCTTTAGAGCTGCCACGCTTGTGGCCATGGATTCGATGCCCACCCCCTGGAGGTATCCGTCCCAGCTTCTTGATATCCAGATGCAAGAGCTCACCGGGGGTCTTGCGCTCATAGCGGCGAATCAGCTGACCGGTTGGCCGATCCAGCCAATCTAGGCGCTGCAGACCATGGCGGCAGAGAACTTTGTAGCAGGTGGAGCGAGCTTGTCCGCAGAGGGCAGCCAGCCGATGCGGTCCCAGCTTGCGCTCCTGTCGCAACCTCAGAATCTGTGCCTCTACCGCCTTGTCAACTCGCAGGGGTGAGCGGTGAGGGCGACTGGAGCGATCGAGCAGACCGGGGGCTCCTTGCTCTCGATAACGCCTGACCCATTTGTAGGCGGTGGCCCTGGAGACCCCAGATGCCTCTGCGGCTAAGGCTACCGGCCAGCCCTTCTCTACCCTTTCGACGATTAAGTGCCGGCCATATTGGTTGAGGCGAGGTTTACCATACATTTAGGAGCTCTCCTGTGATCTGTCTTTTCATATCCAGATCGTGCCAGGAGGGCTCTCTTATTTGTCAACAACGTCCGTGGGCACTACAGCTAGGCTTGCCTCGCCCGATAAAAAAGTCGTCTTCCTTGGCCCATTTTAATTACAGAATTCGCTCCGGTGAATAGTCGATCTCATCGGGATACCGAGCAATCACCCTCTCCACCCGCCGCACTACTTCCTCAATCTGATTACTCGCCGTGCCGGTAAAGGAGAGCGGATGGGCAATCAAGGAGTTGATCTCGGCTAACGACAATCCGAGCCGAGCATCCCCGGCTAGCCGGGGGAAGAGATCGACGGCCTCTCCCTGGCCGCCCTGAATTGCCCGAATTGTGGCCCTGGCCTGCTCTTGAATCGCCTGGTGCGCCTGCTCCCGTCCCAGGCCCCGCTCCACCGCGGCAAGCAGGATCTTACTGGTAGCCAGAAAGGGTAGCTGACGATTCAACTCTCTCTCGACGGCGGCAGGGTAGACGGCGAATTCTCCGAGCACTGTCAGAAAGGTTTGAAAAAGCCCGTCAAGAGCAAAGCAGGAGTTGGGCAATGCCACCCGTCGCACCACTGAGCAGGAGACATCCCCCTCATTCCACTGCTGACCGGCTAGCTCGCCGACCATCGTCAAATAACCCTTCAGCACCACCGCCAAGCCGTTGATTCGCTCGCAGGAGCGGGAATTCATCTTATGCGGCATGGCCGAAGAGCCGACCTGCCCGGGCTGAAACCCCTCACTGGCCAGCTCATTGCCGGCCATCAGACGCAGCGTCAACGCCCAACTAGAGGGCGCGGAAGCCAGCTGAACCAGGGTTGCCACCACCTGAAAATCAAGCGAGCGAGGATAGACCTGGCCGACACTGGCCAGGATCTCTTCGAATCCCAGGTGAACGGCTACCCGACGCTCCAACTCGGCCAACCGCTCGGTCGAACCACCGAGCAGGTCCAACTGGTCACTGGCGGTGCCGACCGGCCCCTTGATCCCACGCAGAGGATAAGTTCGGATAACCCCCTCCAGCTGCTCAAATCCAAGCAGTAATTCCTCCGCAGTGGAGGCGAATCGTTTGCCGAGGGTAGTCGCCTGGGCGGCAACGTTGTGGGACCGACCGACAACGACCAACTCCCGATGCTCCACCGCCAAGGTGGTCAGCCGGGCCAGGGCCGTTACCGCTCGTCTCCGGAGTAGCTCCAGAGAGCGACGAAGCTGAAGCTGTTCGACGTTCTCGGTCAAATCTCGACTGGTCATCCCAAGATGGATGTATTCATGACCGGCCAGGTGGCAGAATTCCTCAATTCTGGCTTTGACGTCATGTCTTGTCTCTCTCTCCCGACGAGCTATGGACTCCAGATCAACGATCGAGATAACCCGCTCGTAATCGTCCAACACTCCGCTCGGGACCAGCACTCCCAGTTCGCTCTGAGCTCTGAGCACCGCCAGCCAGAGGCGACGCTCCAGCACCACCTTGGTCGGCTCCGCCCACAACTCAACCATCTCCGAGGAGGCATACCGCGTGGCCAGAACATTTAAAGGGAGAGCTTTTTTCATGCCTCCCTCTCAAGCTCATAACGCCATGCCCAACCGTTCCGGCTCAGCACCTGCCTCAGCTCATAATCCTGGCCAGCGGCGGCGGTGAGTGAACTAAGCAGCCGCTCGATCCAAAGCGGCAACCCCAGATCGGGGCAACTCTCTAACCGCTTTCGCCGCCAGCGCAACTTGTAAGCTTCACTGCCTACCGTAACCCGCAACTCACTAATAGCCCGGCGGTGAATCAGACTGTGGCTGATCGCCACTCCGGGCAGACGAATAGCCAGATACTCCAACAGCCGCGACGGATCGCCTTCACCCCTATGCGGAGCCCGACAGAAGGGGCAGCTCTGAATTTCCGGGAGAGCCGGGGCGCGACAGACTAAGCAGCTGTCCCGAGAAGGCTTACCGCCTTCTTGAACCATCTAGAGCCTGACCGGTGTGGCGATCACCCCGTCGATCAGTCCATACTCAATTGCCTCCTCAGGCGAGAGGAAGTAATCGCGATCGGTATCCTTCTCCACCCGCTCCAGCGGCTGTCCAGTATGCACAGAAATCAGATGGTTGAGCTCCTCCTTAACCCGCTCTATCTCCTTGGCATGAATCGAGAGATCGCTGGCCTGACCGCTAATTCCCCGCCCCCCGATCAGCGGCTGATGCATGTGAATACGGGCGTTGGGCAGGGCAAATCGACGACCTTTAGTTCCGCCCATGAGAATGATCGTTCCGAAGCTCGACGCCCGCCCAACCGCTACCGTCGAGATGGGAGGGGCGATGAACTGCATGGTGTCGTAAATGGCAAAACCTGGGGCGACCGCCCCGCCAGGCGAGTTGACGAAGATCTGAATCTCCTTCTCTGGATCATCGGCGGCGAGGAAGATCAGCTGGGCCACCACCAGGTTGGCGACCGCATCATCAATCGGCCGTCCGACGATAATCACCCGGTCGCGGAGCAGACGAGAGTAAATATCAAAGGCCCGTTCCCGGTTGCCTCCCTCATTCTCAATTACGGTCGGAACTAGCATATGGACGTTAATTTAACAGTTATTTGGGCGCCCCTGCCCCAGCTGGTCCATCATGGGAGCGGGAAAGCAATCTGGCATCGGATTCTAGACGCCCATGCAACCCCACTCTGGAGACCCCATCCACCCACGCTACTGTCTTATAGAGATTTACCACAATTTGAGGTGGCAAATTTTGAGGCAGGAAGCCAAGGCCATTTTTAATTCTCCATGTTTACGATTAACTTGAATATGCTATCGGTAATCATCAACTAAAAGAGTATCCAGAGGAGGAACTGATTCGTTAGAGATATTGACGGCAGTAGCTGAAATTAATCAAGCGAGAATTTGCTTTCTCGGAAAATATTTTTAGGGGAGATAAGACCCAAAAACATGAATCCGTCTCAAGCTCGCCACCTCTTTCCGATCACCAAGAACCACATATTCATGAACCACGCCGGGATGTCGCCGATGTCCTACCGGGTACAAGCAGCCCTCGGAGGGCTGCTTGATGAGTTGACCAGCACCGCCTTTCATCACTCGCTCATCGAAGAGTCCACCCAACAGCTCCGCGGGTCACTCGCCGGGTTGGTAGGGGCCCCGACCGAAACCATTGCCATCACCCGAAGTGCGGCCCACAGCCTCTCACTGTTGGTGCAGGGGTTTCCCTGGAGCCCGGGAGATAATTTGATTCGGACGAGCGGCTCCGGAATTGTCGATAGCCACTCCTGGAGCAGCCTACCCGAGAAGGGTATAGAGATCCGTGAACTGGAGAATTCCTACGAGGAGATCACCCCGGAGACAATTTTCTCTCTGGCCGATGAGCGAACCCGGCTAATCTCTATCAACCATGTCCATCCCTGGACCGGAAGGCAGATCGATGCTCAGGCGATCGGCCGCGAGGCGCAGAGCCGGGGTATCATCGTTGCCCTGGACGCTTCGCAGAGCGTCGGAGCGATAGCCATCGACCTAGCCGAGCTCCCGGTCGACTTCCTCGCCGCCGATGCCTGGCGATTCATCATGGGACCGGTCGGCATTGGTTTCGCTTACTGTGCGGCCGACCTCTGCAAGAAGCTGCGACCCAACTCCTCGGCAGTTATCGGGACCTCTCCAGAGGCCACCTTCGACGCCCTCTTCCAGCCCCCCACCGCCGATCACCCGCTGGAGGAATCCCCCTTCTCCTCGCTCGACACGATAGCCTTCGGAGTCGCCACCAATCTACTCCTGGAGGTTGGACTCCCGGTCATCGAAGCCGAAGTGCTCAAACTAACGACGCAGCTGGCCGAGGGGCTAGTGGAGCGGGGTTACGAATTGATCGGAGAATGGCCTCGGCAGAGTGCTCAAGCTTCAGGCATTGTCAGCTTCCGACGCCCCGGATCCAGCCTTCATGAACTGCGTCGAGAGATGAAGGCGGCCGGCATCGTCGCCCAAGCCCACGCCGACTTTGTCCGCCTCTCACCCCACTTCTTCAACACCGAGCAGGAAGTTTTCAGGGTGCTCGAAATGCTCACCCCAACTCAGGCTTTAGTCCGTCATTAAATAAGGGGGTTCACATCCTCTAAGGTCAGGAATAATGCAAAATCTTCATGCGCCTTGGAGAATGGAATTTGTCGGGGGGGAGAAGCCCCCCGGCTGCCTCTTCTGCCGGGTTGGGCAGGCCCCGGCCACTCAGGATGAAGAGTATCTGGTCGTTTATCGCAACAATCAAGCATTGGTCCTACTCAACCGCTTCCCCTACACCTCCGGCCACCTGCTGGTGGTTCCCCGAACTCATGTAGCCGCTCTACAGAAGATGGGCGATGAAACACTTCTAGCGCTGATGCAGCTGGTCCGAACGACCCTCCGGCTGTTGGAAGCCGAGCTCCACCCCCAGGCTTTCAACGTCGGCACCAACTTAGGGGAGGCAGCCGGCGCTGGAATCCCCGAACACCTCCACTTCCATGTCGTTCCCCGCTGGATCGGCGACACCAACTTTATGCCGGTTCTGGGTCAGGTCACGGTGATCAATGAACATCTGCACACAACCTGGCAAAAGCTGCGCGAGGCTCTGCCCAAGGTTTTAGCGGAGGAAGGTGAAAGGGGCTAGCCCCAATTGGTGCGCAGGAGATCGGCCAGCTTGCCCCGTTGATCGGGAGGCAGGACATCAAGCTGGTGGCGAGCGGCCAACACGGCGTTGATCGCCTCGATCCAGATCGTGCGCTGGCGGTCGACGAGGTCGACGCCGGCCCAGCGCCGGAACCACTCGGCGACCTCGGCCCACCGCCAGAGCGGAGTAGGGCTGGGCGGATTGGCCGGAAGGGGGAAGTAGGCCGGCCCGGCTCGGTTGGCGATCATCTGATTTATGGTGGTCAGATCCTGTCCACTCCGTTCGGCGATCTCCGAGGCCCACACCAGCTCGTCTGGATCAAGATGCATCACCCGAAGTCCGGGTACGGACTCTACCTCCCGAATAGCAGTGAGTACACAATCGCCGAAGCCCGAGCCCTCGCGATCGAAGACTAACCGGATTCGGCCCTCACCAGGATAAATAGCGACATCAGGAGCGGCTCGCTGAAGCCAGCGGAGGGGATCAGCGTTGCCTCCCGCAGTCTGCTCGATCAGGAGGGCAAAGCTGTATTGGGCGTCTTCGCCCTGGTTTACACTCTCTGGTTCATATCTGTAGGACACAGCTAGAGGGGTATGTTGCCGTGTTTCCGAGCGGGGCGGTCGACCGTCTTGCGGAGGCAGAGCTGGAGCCCTCGAATCAGCTCCCGGCGGGTGCTCGAGGGCTCGATTACGTCATCGACATAGCCCCGTTCAGCGGCCACCCACGGATTAGCGAATTTAGTAATGTATTCGCTTACCAGCTCCTGCCGTCGGGCGTCCGGATCGGGATGCCCTGCCAACTCCCGCCGGTAGATTATGTTGACCGATGCCTCGGGCCCCATGACCGCGATTTCGGCCGAGGGCCAGGCCAGATTGAGGTCGGAGCCCATCTGCTTGGGCGACATCACACAGTAAGCCCCGCCGTAATCCTTCCGGGTAATCACCGTCAGCTTGGGGACGGTTGCCTCGGCGTAGGCATAGAGCAGCTTGGCGCCATGGCGGATTATACCCTCGTGCTCCTGGGAAGTTCCGGGGAGATAGCCGGGGACATCGACCAGGGAGATGATGGGTATGTTGAAGGCATCACAGAAGCGAATGAACCGAGCCGATTTAACCGAGGCCTTGATGTCGATAGCTCCGGCCATCACCTTGGGCTGGTTACTCACCAAACCCACCGGATAGCCGCCAAGCCGACCCAAGCCGACCACCATGTTGGGGGCGAATAAAGGCTGAACCTCGAGGAACTGCCGATCATCCAGGATACGGGTGATCACCTCGCGCATGTCATAAGGAAGGTTGGGACTGGCCGGAATGATCGTTTGTAGCTCGGGATCGGCCCGCTCCAAATCATCGGCTGTCGGACGATAGGGCGGCTGCTCTCCATTGTGGGAGGGCAGGTAGGAGAGGAGCCGGCGCATATGGGACCAGCAGGCGGTCTCCGATTCGACTAGGAAGTGGGCCACCCCGGAGCGACTGTTATGCACATCACCCCCACCCAGCTGATCGAAGGTAACATCTTCTCCGGTGGTTACCCGGATCACCTCCGGACCGGTTATGAACATGTAGCCGGAGTTGTTAACTATGTAGACAAAGTCGGTGATCGCCGGCGAGTAGACGGCCCCCCCGGTGCAGGGCCCGGCGATCACGCTGAGCTGGGGAATTACCCCCGAGGAGCGAACGTTGCGGTAGAAGATGTTGGCGTAGCCGGCTAGGGCGACCACTCCCTCCTGGATCCGCGCCCCGCCCGAGTCGTTGATGCCGACAATGGGTATGCGGTTACGGATCGCCAACTCCTGAACCTTGACGATCTTCTCCGCAGTAACCTCCCCCAGCGAGCCGCCAAGGCAGGTGGCGTCGTAGGAGTAGACGGCCACCTCGCGTCCGTCCACACTGCCGAAGCCGGCCACCAGCCCATCTCCGGCGATCCGCTTCTCCTCCATCCCGAAGCCGGTCGCCCGACTGAGGACATACATATCTATCTCTACGAAGCTGCCCCGGTCGAGGAAAGCCAGGACCCGCTCTCGGGCATCCGGTTTGCCCTCGGCGCGACGCTTCCGATTCGCCTCCGACTCCCGATGGACAACCTCATGGCGGCGCTTCCGGTAGAGATTGAGGCGCTGTTCGGCGAGAGAGGCAGGTTCGGAGTTGGGCAGCGCGCTAGCGGTGGGGATTTGGGGCACGGTGCGACGAATCGGACTCAAGCCACGCTTTTTCTGATCAGCCATGTCGCCCATGGTAAGGTCGAAGCCGGGGATAGAGTGACTCTGGTTTGGAAAAAGGAGATTATCTGATGAAGCTAAATTCAGAGGTAGGTTTCACTTGGCTCGGCCACGGCACCTGGCAGGCCCAATCGGTGGCCGGGCGAAAGCTGTTGTTAGAGGCCTTTGTTAAATCCAATCCAGCCACCCCAGAGCGGCTGAAAAAGATCGATAAGGCGGATATTGTGGTGATTACCCACGGTCATGGGGACCACACTGCAGATCTGGTAGAGATCGCTAAAGCGACTAAGCCAACCATCCTCTGCCCCAACGAAATCGGCCATTGGCTGGCCACTCAGGGGATTGAAGAGAAGGTAGTAGCCTTTGCCAAGGGGGGTACGGTAGAGGTGGAGGGGATCACCTTCACCATGGTTCACGCCGAACACTTCTCCTCAATGCCCGACGGCAGCTATGCTGGGGAGCCGGTCGGTTACGTGATCACCTTCGAGAACGGCTTCAAGATTTACTTCGCCGGGGATACCGATGTCTTCGGCGATATGGCGTTGATCCGAGAGTTGGATGCTCCGGAGGTCGCCTTCCTGCCGATCGGCGATTTCTACACCATGGGACCACGGCGGGCGGCGAAGGCGGTCGAACTGCTCGGAGTGAAAACTGTGGTGCCGATGCACTACGGCACCATGCCGGCTTTGCACGGTCGGCCTGATCAGCTCCAAAAGTTGGTTGGGCCCGGAGTTAAGGTAGTGGATATCCAACCCGGCGATAGCATCTGATTGATCGCGGCGCTTAAGCGATTAGAGGTTCTCCGCGCAATATGACCTGGTCTCTCCGGGGTCCCACTCCGATCAGTCGAACCGGAGCCTCGGCCAACTCTTCTATCCGTTCCACATAAGCCCGACAGGCGGCGGGCAGCTCCTCCCAACTGCGACACGCCCCGATCGGCTGCTCCCAGCCGGACAGCGTTTCATAAATTGGAATAGCGTGCTTCAACCAGGAGATGTTGGCCATCGGATGGTCATGGTATTCACCTCGGAATTCATAGCCGGTGGAGAGACGGATTTCCGGCAGCTCGTCGAGCACATCTAGCTTGGTCAGCGCAATCGCCCCCGCTCCATTGATTCGTGAGGCGTATCGAAGCATCGCCCCATCCAACCAGCCAGTTCGCCTAGGACGTCCGGTGACGGTACCGAACTCATGTCCCAGCCGCCTGATCCGGTCACCGGTCTCATCCAACAGCTCGGTTGGGAAGGGTCCATAACCTACCCGAGTGGTATAGGCCTTGGCCGTCAAAACGGTGAGATCGACCCGCGTCGGAGGCACGCCCGAGCCGGTGCAGGTCCCAGCCGCCGTGGTGTTGGAGCTGGTGACGTAAGGATAGGTGCCACAATCAAGATCCAGCATCGTCGCCTGAGCCCCTTCTAGAAGGAGTGGGGTACCCTGATCCAGGGCATTCTGCACGATCGGATAAATGTCCTTGATGAACGGTTCCAGTCGCCGAGCGTACTGTAGATACTCCTGGACCAACTCCTCCAGCTCCAACGCCGGCTGATCGTAAAGCGCGGTCAGCTGGGGGTTCTTGATCTGCCCGACCACGAAATCAAGCTTCTTGCGCAAAAATCTCTCTTTCTGGAGATCACCGACTCGGAAGCCGATCCGTCGGACTTTGTCGGCGTAGGCGGGGCCGATTCCCCGCCAGGTCGTCCCCAGCCGGTCATCTCCTCGTGCCCCCTCCTCCAAGCGATCAAAGAGAGGATGGTAGCTCAAGACCAGATGGGCTCGCTCGGAGAGCACCACATTTGAGGTGTCGAGCCCTTGCTCCCCGAGCTGCTCGAGCTCTTTGAGCAACACCTTCGGATCGACCATCACCCCATGACCGATAATGCAGGTCACTTCAGGATAAAGCACTCCGCTAGGCAGCAGCTGGAACTTGAATTCACCCTCGTCGGTGACCACCGTATGCCCGGCGTTATTGCCCCCCTGGGCTCGAATCACCAGCTTCGACTTCTCGGCCAAGAGGTCGATAACCTTCCCCTTACCCTCATCACCCCACTGTCCACCTACAACTACAACTACCATGCCTACGCTATTAAAGCCGAATCCTTCCCCTCGGCGACTTGTATTTGGAACACAATATTCATGTGCTCTTAGTAAGGTGGATGTAACCAGCCTCGTCACGTTCCAATATGGTGAGGAGGGGGTGATTCTCGCCCCCCGAGGCGGGTTGAAGGCGAAGCTCATCCCCAACTTCGATCAGCTGGCCGCCTAGTTGAGCTAGGAGGAAGGCGGTGATCCGCGGGTCGGGCAGGATCAGCGAAGGCGGAGCCTCGGGGATAGCTATGCCCAGCGCCTGGCAGGCGAGCGGAAAGCCCTCCTCCCAGGTCGAGGGAGAGACGGCCGGCCAGTCATCGCCGAGAGCCACCCCGAGGAGGGTGGCGAGGGCATAGATGCGGGTGACGTGCGGCTCAAGGGCATGAAGAAGAGCGTGCTCATGATTGAGTCCGCGCAGTAAATCTCGCGCCCGGTTGATGCCATCCTGAGGGGCCATAGCCAACCAGCTCCGCTCCCCGTAACATCTGGCTTGGAAGAGGCCGGCGGTAATGATCTCGCCGGGCTGATCTTGTGCCGCGGCGGCCAGAGCGGTGAGCTCTTCGTTGATCGACTGACCCTGGGTTATACCAACGTCCTGGTCCCACGCCTCGGTGGAACGGACGATGTGAGTCTGCTCCAGGCTGGCCAAGGGGAGGGTGAGGCGAATCGAGCCCAGGCTTATACAGGCGCCCTGCCGACCAGAAGCAGTCGGACCGGGAGGGAGGGCTGTAGCCCCCAGGGCGTCGGCCACCCGCTGAATGTAACCCCACCCCCAACGGGCGCGCAGCTCCTGATGGCGGTGGGTTTCTACCTCTACCCCGCCGCTGCGTGGGCTCTCCCACTCGACATAGAAAGTTGGCCCCTCGCCGAGTTGAAGAAAGATGCGTTCGGCGTGGTCGTGGCGGCTGGCATTGACCGCGAACTGCACTAGGGCGAGAGCGATTGCTGCCGGAGCTGGCACGCTAACTGTGGGTGGTGTTTTGGCGATTATCTGTAGGTTCGGGCTGCGAGCAGTGATTCCCGCGTGGGCCAGCTGGAAGACCCGCTCCGCGCTACCCGTGTCGTCAGGTTCGACCGGACGCCCGGCGACCAGCCTCAGGCCAGCCAACAGGAGCCGGACCCGCCGCCCCTCGATGCCCGGCTGCATCGCTGCAAGGCTAAGCTCTTCGAGCAGCTGGCTGCTCAGAATATCCAGCTTGGGAGGGGCAGCACCCACCGCGACCAGGAGTTGAGCGTAGCCGGTATGGAAGCTGAGCGTCCCGGGAGAGGGGCCCTCCCACTCCGGAGTGGTGGCGATCAGCTGGCCGTGATTATCGAGGAGAGCCCCGGCCAGCGGGAGATGGACGACATCGGCAGCTTCGAGGCGCAACTTGATTTCATTTTAAGCGGTGATCGGAATTATTTAAGTAATCTATTCGGTTAATCGCAGCTGATAGAAGCGGTTACCCAGCGGACGCACCTGAACTTGGGAGTTGATCTCCTCCAGCCAGTGTTGAAAGCGGCGGCCAGCGCGGGCGTCACTATCGTTGAGATAGAGGGTACGGTTGGCTCTGGTAGCCGCAACCAAGGAGACGGCGACGCGGTGGCTGTGGGTGGCCTGGCTGGGAAGGTGAACTACCATCCCTCCCTTGATGACCAGATCGCCCACCCGGGCGGTGAGCAGCCCCTCCACCCTTTTGATCAGCTGTTCCGTCCCATGGCGCTTGGATTGGAAGAGGGCGTGGGGATGGGCCCGATAAACTACCGCCTGTTCGTCAATCGTCTCCACGGCCGCCGAGTAGACCAGCGGAATGCAATTGACGTGGGCAGTGTGGATCTTCTTCAGCACGTCGGGAACTCGGTCCCGGCACTCCTCGGGGGGCGCCTTGGACATGTCGAGATCGACGATGGCCAGGATCGGCCGAAAGTGTTGTAGCCGGGACATCGCCTGTCGGGGGCTGCGGGCAGCCAGCGGCTCCAGCCCGGCAGTATGGACAACTTCGATCAGGGTTGCCAGCTGCTCTGGAT
>JBOHUW010000017.1:0-12177 GCA_050734895.1 Candidatus Dormibacteraceae bacterium
GAGGTCAACGGTCATATCCAGCGACTGCATCAAGAGGATTTCTGCCAAGCCTTGGGGATTCCAGCTCGACTCAAATACGAATCTGATGGTGGCCCGGGAATGGCCGCCATGTTAGGCTTAATTCGGCGGCATTCGACCGATGTCGCGGCCGACACGGATGCTTTCATCGAACGTATTGCATTCAACTACCTAATCGGTAACGCCGATGCCCACGCCAAGAACTTCTCCCTGCTGTATACCTCTATGGGGGTTCGGTTGGCTCCAGCTTACGATCTGCTCTCTACCGCCATCTACCCACGATTGAGCAAAAATATGGCTACAACGATCAATCGGATGTGGGATCCAGGTGGGATCCAACCAATTCACTGGGCTAAACAGTTGGACCGGCTGGAGCTTTCCAGGCGGCTCTATGGTGCTCGGTTAGCTGATCTGGCCAGTCGAGTAAGGAATTGCTTCGCAGAAGCTGAGGAATGGATGAAGGAACTGGATTGCCTAGAGCCCCAGTTTAGCGAGATTAAGAAATTGGTCGAGCAACGGGCTCAAATCCTGAGCAGCATATCTAATTTAGGATAATGATGCAGCTCAGCTCAATGCACCGGGCTGATAAGGTCATCCATGTAGAGGTAGCGATGGTGAATCACCTGCGACTCCATAGGTTGGAGAGCTGGAGAAGGCCAGCCTGACATGCCGACAGCTGAGCATTTAAAGAGTGATTTCACACGCATGAGCGAACCCAACGTACGACACCGGGTAGTCGTCGTAGGCGGAGGCTTCGGCGGCCTTCAGGCCGTCCGCAGTCTCCGCCGCGAATCGGTCGATATTACGCTCGTCGATCGCCGCAACTTTCACCTGTTCCAGCCTCTGCTCTACCAGGTCGCAACTGGCGCGCTCTCCCCAGACGAGATCGCAACACCCCTGCGTGTCCTTTTCAAGCGGCAGAAGAACGTTCGTGTGCTGATGGGTGAAGTTTGTAACTTCGACCTCGCCCGTCAGCACCTAGTGCTGGATACACCTGCCAACGACGAAAAGGAACTCGTCATCCCCTATGAGACGCTAATCGTCGCCGGCGGTTCACGCTATTCTTACTTCGGACACGATGAGTGGAGGCCATTCGCGCTCGAGATCAAGTCGTTGGAGAGCGCACTAGAGGTCAGGCGGAGAATCTTCACCGCATTCGAAGCTGCTGAAATCGAGCAGGACCCGAAGCGGCGCGAAGGCTGGCTCACCTTTGTGGTCATAGGTGGTGGTCCGACCGGGGTCGAGATGGCGGGACAGATCGCCGAGCTCGCGCGCGACACACTGTCTCGCGATTTCCGTTCGATCGATCCACGGTGCGCCCGGATTCTGCTGGTCGAGGCATCCGCACGCCTCCTGCCCACGTTTCCGCCACAACTCTCGACACGAGCAGCACACACGCTCGAGCGGCTCGGGGTCACCGTACTCCTCGACACATCGGTCGTCGATCTCGACGAAGAGTCTGTTGTCAATAAAGGCTCTGACGGGAAGAGAGCACACATTCCAACGCGAACGATCGTCTGGTCGGCAGGCGTCGTCGCCTGTGAATTGTCAGGTTCTCTGGCCACCGCGAGTGGTGCGGCACTTGACCGCACGGGACGAGTGGAGGTAGGACCTGACCTGACCATCCAGGGTCATCCAGAAGTAATCGCGATTGGCGACATGGTAAGTGTGCATGATGCAACGGGCAACAACATCGCACTACCCGGCCTCGCCTCAACGGCGATGCAACAGGGTCGCTATGCCGCCAGGTCGATTCAGAGGCGGATGCGAGGCAGGCCGTCCCAGCCCTTCCGATTCGTCGACAAAGGCAACCTCGCGACAATTGGTCGCGCCCACGCCGTCGCGGAAATCAAAGGTCTCCAGACCAGCGGTCTGCTCGCCTGGCTGACCTGGCTGAGCGTCCATATCTTCTATCTGACCGGCCTACAGAACCGGTTGCTCGTACTCACCAGATGGACGTTCAGCTTCGTAACTCGGGGACGCGGAGCCAGGCTTATTACCCGAGAATCGGCTACAACCAGAGAGTAGGCCAGCGGTGCATTTTCAGCTGGTCGCCACACCCGGCGCGATAGCCTCGTTCACCACCGACAGTGGCTTGGCCACGTCTTCCAACGATCGTCCCTCCGCGTTCACTCCTAAAAAGGCCGCGATCAGGCCGCCGACGATCATCACTACCGCGCCAACGAAATATCCGATGAACAACATACTGCGGTCAGGGTGATCCTTATTGATCAGCAAACCGTAGAATAACGGAGCTAGCGCCCCCACGACCTGGCCGATCGAGAAAAACACGGCGATCGCCTGAGCTCGAATTTCTAGCGGGAAGATCTCACTGATCGTCAAGTAACCGGAGCTGGCCCCGGCCGAGGCAAAGAAGAAGATCACCACCCACGCCGCGGTCTGGGTCGTGGCGTTGAGAACCCCTGCATCGAACAAGAATGCGCTGACCAGTAGCAGCACACCGGAGATCAGGTAGCTGCCAGCGATCATCTTCTTGCGCCCTACGGTATCGAACAGCGGCCCCAGGACCAAGGGACCGATCAGGTTGCCCACCGCGAAGGCCAACCCATACCAGGCCACGCTGGCATCCGGTACTTTGAAGAAAACCTTCAACACGTTGGCGTAGCTGAAGTAAATCGCGTTATACAGGAATGACTGGGTGATCATCAGCCCGGCACTGAGCACCGACCGGGAGGGGTACTCCCGGAAAAGCATCTGCAGCAGGGTGAAGTATCCGGCCCGATTGGTCGGCGAAATCTCTAGCATTTTGCTCTCGTCGACCGGCTCCAACCGGTGACCGGAGCGCTCCACCGCCGCCTCGATCTCGGCGATGGATCGCTCGGCCTCCGCCTCACGTCCGTGCATGATCTGCCAGCGAGGGCTCTCCGGCAGATGGCGCCGCACCAAGATGATCACCAAGCTGAGGAGCGGACCGAGGAGGAAGCCAAGCCGCCAGGCCACGCCCGGATTGGCGGCGGCGAGCTGATTGTAGATCAGCAGCTCGACGAGCATACCGACGATTGCCCCCGCCCAATAGGTGCCGTTCACCGCAATGTCTACCCGGCCACGGTAGCGGGCCGGGATCAGCTCGTCGATCGCCGAGTTAATGGCCGCGTACTCACCGCCAATGCCCATGCCGGAGATGAAGCGGGTCACATAAAGGAACACCACCCAGCCCGGGCTGACGCCCAAGGTGGCCGCGGTCAGTCCGCCCCCGACCAGATACACGCCCAGGGTGATCATGAAGAGATTCTTGCGACCCAGCTTGTCTGATAACCGTCCGAAGACTAGAGCACCAACCACCTCACCAGCCAGGTAGACGGTGGCCGTCGCACCGGAGGCGGCAACCGAGAGGTTGAGGGTATCCTTATTGGTCAGCGCCCCCTCGACCACGCTGGCGATGGTGATTTCCAAGCCGTCGAGGATCCAGGCCACTCCGAGTGCCATCACCATCATGGTGTGGAATTGCGACCAGGGCAAGCGGTCTATTCTCGCCGGAATCAGGCTACGGATAGGACCTCTCGCCGGCCCTGCTTCCGCATGTGCGATCGAGAACATCTATTCTTTCTCCTCACCTTGCAGCAGCTACGTCGAGGGCTCTCAGTTTTGTTCCCATTGTAACCGGGGCCTTCACAAATAGCCAAATAATTCGCAACTGTTAGGTGAACCATTATTAGAGTTCAGCGTGGACAGGCCCAAGAACGTTGATTGGCAGATCGACTGAGGCGATCACTCGGCGGATATCGTCAAGGCCAGCCCGCGGGTCGCCGAGCCAGAAGCATAATCCGCTATGGTTAATGAAAAAATACTTCCGGCTTTTTACAGAGGACCCGCTATGACTATGAATTTGCCGCCACTTGAGGCTTCCACGCGAATTCGCCAAATGCTCAATAAGGTCCCGGAAATCACGCTCTATTTCTGGATCATCAAAATTCTCGCCACCACAGTCGGCGAAACTGCCGCGGATTTCCTGAACACCAAGCTGGGCCTGGGTTTGAGCGGCACGAGCTACATCGTGGCCGGCCTGTTAATTGTTGTGCTGTTTTTCCAGTTCAGGTTCCGCCAATACGTGCCGGGGATCTACTGGCTCGCAGTTGTGCTGATAAGTGTCGTCGGTACATTGATCACCGACAACCTGGTGGACAACTTCGGAGTCGCCCTGGAAACCACCACGATCATCTTTAGCGTCGCCCTCGCCGCAACCTTCACAGTCTGGTATTTCTTTGAGAAAACCCTCTCTATCCACACCATCTACACCATCCGACGTGAAGCCTTCTACTGGTGGGCGATTTTATTCACCTTCGCACTGGGCACGGCGGCCGGTGACCTCGTGGCGGAGAACCTCAACCTAGGCTACTGGATTTCAGCGCTAATCTTCGGCGGGCTGATCACGGGCGTGGCCATCGCCCACTTCGGCTTCAAGCTCAACGCGGTTCTGGCCTTCTGGATCGCCTATATCCTAACTCGCCCTCTCGGCGCCTCCATCGGCGACTACCTATCCCAGCCTTCCGGCAACGGCGGCCTCGGCCTGGGTACCACCGGAACAACCGTACTCTTCCTTGTGACGATCTTAATCCTTATCGCCTACCTTACCGTCACCAGGAAAGACCGAACTCCCCTCCAGCCCACTTCAAAAGCGGATTAGGGAAGACAATTCAAGGGGCCAGATCGGGGCTCGAGAGGGAACCATCCTCGGCACAGTGCCTAAACGAAAATCGTACGCCATCTCGAAAGCGACGTCTGGTCATCCCTTGACATACCCTATAGGGGCATATAGAATTACTCTCATGCACGGGTACGCCAAAGACAAAGATGCACTGCAGGGCCGGCTACGCCGGATCGAGGGCCAGATCCGAGGCATCCAGAAGATGGTCGACGAGGATCGCTACTGCATCGACGTCCTCACGCAGATCAATGCGGTCGAGGCAGCCCTGAAGGGCGTGGCGCTCCTCCTGCTCCGCGATCACACCGAGCACTGCGTCGCTGATGCCATCAGAGCGGGAGAGGGGAGCGCTAAGGTGCGGGAGCTGTCGGACGCCGTCGAACGACTGGTAAAGAGCTGATCTTGGTCGATATATTCATTCGGCAATCTACCCGACCCCATTCGATCTTTGGAGGTTTTCCCATGGCTCGGGTCCTGACTTCACCGCGGATACTACCTGCCGTCCTTATGGCTGCGCTGGCATTCGCCACAGTCTCCTGTAGCCCGAGTTCACCGGCTAGTTCCGGAGGCATGAGTCAGAGTTCGCCGGACATGCATATGGGCGATCCAAACGGCGGTCTCGCCATGTCGGAGCAGGGTTACACCTTCGACTCCTCTAGCTCAAGCCTTCCTGTCAACGGAAATCAAGAGTACCGATTTCGCATCCTGAGCCCGACGGGCAAGCCCCAAACCTCCTTCGCTATCGATCAGACCCAACTGATGCACTTCTACGTAGTGCGCGCGGATCTTACCAACTACCAGCACTTGCATCCCGAACTAGCGAGCGATGGTACCTGGTCCACCCATCTACCGCCCAGCGCTCCGGGGCCATACCGCGTCTACGCCTCATTTATCGCAAGGGACTCGTCCAACAAGGAGCACGAGCTGGTGCTGAGCCGTGAGCTGACCGTCCCGGGAACATATCAGTCAGTGGCACTTCCGGCGGCTAATAGTACCACCGAGGTGGACGGCTACACGGTGGCCCTCCAGGGTCAGCAGGTGAGCGGCATGGGCATGCCATTCACGGTCCACATCACCAGGAGAGGGCAGCCGGTCACCAACCTTCAGCCCTACCTCGGCACTTACGCCCACCTTACAGCTTTCCGGTCGGGCAACTTAGCCTTCGCCCACCTGCACCCTGAACAAACCGCTCGATCAGGGAAGGGTGGCGGACCCGACCTCACTTTCCACGCCCAGCTTCCGGCCGCCGGAGATTACCGGCTGTTCCTACAGTTTCAGACTGAGGGGCAGCTCCACACCGCGGCCATCACAGTGCACGCTGGATAAACCCTTTATCGCCAAAGAGGTGGTTACGGCCGGTCAATCGACCTCTCTTGAGCGAACTTGTCAGGATCGTTCAGGAAATGGGCGTGACAGCGATCGGAGCAGAAGTAGTGAGTCCGGCCGTCTTGCTCGGCGCTGGCCGGCGCCAGCTCGGTCTGTACCTGCATCCCACACACCGGATCAATCGCGTAACCGGTACCTCCACCAAACCGCTGCCGATTACGGTAGAGCCAATACTGACCGGCGAAGATGATCAGGAAGGCGATGTTAAGAAAGGCGGTATAGTTCCACTCGAAGTAGGGCTGGACCACCTGAGTGGGATGGCTTCCTGGAATCAGGCCGAGCAGCGAAAACAGACCCTCGGTGATGAGACCGGCAGCGGCCATAACCAGCCAGAAGGCTACCACCAGTCGGAGCGTTAGGCGAAACCCATAGAACTTGCGATAGATGAGAATTAAGGGCAAGGTGATGAGGTCGGCGAAGATGAAGCTGACCACCCCACCGAAGCTGATCCCACCCTTCCAGAGCGCAGCGGCCAGGGGTACGTTGCCCACCGAACAGACAAAGCTGAGCACCGCAATCAGAGGGCCAACCAGTGCGTTCTCAACCGGGGTCGCCAGGCCATGACCACGGAATAAGACGACGTTCCAGACCTCATTGGGGACAAGTACGGCGATAAAGCCGGCGACCAGGTAGCCGATCAGCAACTCCTTACGAAGCATGGCCAGGTCGGCCATGGTGTAGGCGGCGGCGTCCGCCCAACCCGCCTTGGACCGCTGCCGATCGACCCATCGCTCGTGAGGCTCAAGGCCCTCCCCGTAATGCTCGTGGTCGGTACTCCCCGAGCCCCCCTCGAGGCGACGACGGGCGGCCTCAACCAGCCGGGGACGGAAGAAGAAGCGGGAGACCAGCGCCAGCAGACTGATCATAATCACACCGCCCACGTACTCGCTGATTGCGAACTGCCAGCCGATCAGTATCCAGAGTACCAACCCCAACTCGACGACCAGATTGGTGGAGGCGAGCATGAATACCATAGCGGTAGTGAAGTCCGCACCCTTCTGGAAGAGCGATTTGGCCATCGCAGTGGCAGCATAGGAGCACGATGAGGAGGCGACGCCGAACAACGAGGCGGCGGCAAGACTCTTGGGGCGATGGTCACCCATCACCCGCTGCATATCGGAGCGGGACACGAAGGCCTGCACCGCACCGGCCAACCCGAACCCGAAGACGAGCGGCCATAGCGTTTCCCAGAACATGAAGAACGCCATCCACAGGCTCGACCCGATCGCATCTAGTATTTCAATTGCCATGTTGTCTCCTTGCACGCAAAGCAACAGCGATCAGCCACAGCTCACGCAGTACGAATTTGAACTGTACAAGAAAGCCCACATTGCAGCCTTATCTTTTCGGTATCCTGGCTTCACCTTGTCATTATACCCGCCAGGGGTATATAGTTGTTTTGCGCGAAGCGGCACAACAGCAAGGATGATCACCTTAGATTCTCGAGTAGTAAGCTGATCGATCAATGACACTCGGATGCAACTCCGGATTCGTCAAAACAAAGATGAAAATACTGGACGACGATGGCAATACGACTTCCACTTTGGTTCTTTGGAGCGCTAGTCATAATTACTGCAGGGGTGATCGCCCTCAGTGGAGATCCAGACGCTAAGCGCATCCAGCCCGCCACCGGCACCGCCGTCAACATTGGAGAGCGACTGCTAGTACAGCCAGGAAGCCATATCCAGCCTCCCCGGCGGGTAAGCTACGACACTGATCCACCCACCTCAGGAAAGCACTACAACATCCCTGGGCAGGCTCCGATTAAATGGGGCTACTACGACAAGGCGATCCCCCCCGAGGATTGGGGGCATAACCTGGAGCACGGTGGGGTCGTCATTACTCTATAACTGCCCCAATGGCTGCTCGAGCGATCAATCGAAGAGTCAGGACCTTCCTGAACAGCGCTCCCGCCGAGGCACCCCACAAGGAGGTGAAACTAATAGCCGTCGAATACCCAGTTCACGACCACCGATTTGCAGCGGTTGCCTGGGGCTGGCGAATGTTCATGGACACCTGGGATCCACGACAGCCAGAGCGCTTCTATGCGACCCACGTCGACCACGGACCGGAGAATTCCCCATGAGATAATGGAAAAATATCGACAAGACCATGGTGGGCATTTCACCGAATTACGCAATCGACCCTACCGGAATCGACGTCTTCTGTAATTTCCAGCACGTCGGATACGGACGGAACGATAGCGAAGTTGATGCTTATTGACCCCATATAGAAGAGAGAGCACAAAAAGAAGACTGATTCCGGTAAAAATAGTCGTGACTATAGCTTTAATGAAGTCAACTATCTCATGCGAATACACCCCCAAAATACCGCTAAGCGTGGCGATTCCAGTCAGACCAAGTATCCACTTAAGCGATTCCCGAGCAGCCTCCCACGGCCATTGAGGAGTAGCTTTCCAAATTCCGGCTCGGATAATTGCCAGAGCGGTAATGAATCCGAAAGAGGCCAGATATTCGAATGAAGCCCCCACCAAGGGAGGCAGAGCTATCGCCAAAATGACCAATCCTAGGCTAACCAAAACCAAAGTTAAAACTAGCCTTGTGGCCTGAATTACAGAAGGCAAATTATAAGACCCAGCAAATTTAGTGTCCCGGAATGAACTGATAAAGAGCCCCCGCCAACCGAGAAGTCTCAACTTGTTACACTGATCCTTAGCCTTATTTAAATAATCACAGAGTACCTTGGGTCGGAATACATCTTCAGGTGGACGGGCGAATCCACGGAAATAGAAAAAAGTTGTGCGAGCCTTGCGCATGCTGAGAAAGCCCAATCCAACCGGCTCTTTTGCTTCCACTACTTTGCCAGTTGAGGTTTTAATCTGCCATCGTCTCAGAGTTGGATCGATTTCATGTCCGTCGGTAACTCTAATTTTCTTATTTCGGTGCCTGAAACACCTATGCCACTCACCAACAGCCGGGATCCGGCAAGGTCGCTGCTCAAGAGTTTGATATCCGCAAGGCAGGGGAAATACCTGCCCCCTCAAGCTCCAAACCATAACATCCAGAGCGGCGGTGATCGGAAATAAAAGGATGCCAATCACCAGCGGCCAGGGGACGTGTAGCCAGTGGTCGAGAGATACTGCGGATAGGGCCATGGCTTTGACTATCAAGTGAATCAGGTCGGGCAAGTTTTCCATCACTGAAGAGCTCCTACTATCACCTGATTTGCTTGAAAGGGGCCAAGTGAAGTATTGCAAGAGAAAGGGGCAATGTCAAGAACTTTGGATAATGCCAGTACAGCTCCATCTGGCCCACTGAGCCTGGATAAATCAACCACATCGGCGGACATTCTCAACCCTCTCAATATCCGGGGCAACTCCAGCTGGCGCCAAGGCTGCCGGCGACGAAGACATAATGGTCCTCCAGCAAGGTTGCAACGATCGCTCCCGCACTGAACCATTCGAGATCCATGTCAGCCAATCGCCAGGTGCTGGGATGCCGCTGCAGGTGGCGGTTGTTGCCAAAGACAAACGTCGCACCACGGTGCTGTTCTAGGGAGCGGACCGCCAGTAAATTCTCAGCCATCAGCGCATCTCTGACTCCGAGCAGTCGCGACGTGCGCTCAGCCTGGGGAGCCACGGCGGCAGCCTGCGCATGGTAGCGCAACAGCCCAAGCGCTGTCCTAGCATGCACTTCGGCGCAATGCCACTCGGCCAATGTGGAGGCGGCTACGAGGCGAGGCGCCTGAGCGTAGAGGACTGTCATAAGGTCGTCGGCGATGACCCTGAGCCTCACGGCTTCGGCCGACGCGCCAATGGACTTGCTGGCGTCTAGCTGGGCTGCCAGATTATTCCATCGTTCATCATCTCCGAGCAACTGCTCGAATTCTTCATGACCGTGAATGAGCGAACCTGACCCGAGGTGTTTGCTCAGGTAACCGTGCAGGTGCTCGAGGTATAGGCGAGGGCTAGGAGCCCCAGTCATCTCCAATGGTGCGTCAAAACCGTAGAACCTCAGACGTTCAGCAAAGGGCCGCGAGTCGTTGTACGCACGCACCCAGGCCACCAGCTCACGGTTGGCATCCAGCTGTCCAAAGCCATGACTGAAGCCCTCGACCATAGCTGAATCAAGAGTGCTGTCATCGCCCTGGACGAACGCGTCAACTTTTAGCGCTACAACGCAATCGGACTCAATAGCGATCGACCGAAAGCCATTATTGACCAGCTCTTTAAAGATCCGGTTGCGGAGGTACGGGAATGCCGGCTCGCCATGCGTTGGTTCGCCAAGAGCGAGTAATTCCGGTGGCGAGCCTAAGGTCTCGATAAATGAGGAAACAGCAACACTCAGCTCACGCCCACCACCGACGTCAAATGACCAGCAACCCGCAGTTGGCGACAAGGAAAAAGAGCCCATCTCCTTAACCATGTTAACCTGGGGTTGCAGACGATAAACTCGAGAGATGGCTCAAATGCGCGCAGTCTATTACCGAGCTCGGGACGGCAGCGAGCCAGTCAGAGAGTTCGTCCGACACCTGAAACCGCTAAAGCGGAAGGTGGTGATCGAGAACCAGATCGCCCGCCTAAATATATTGGCAGAGAATGATCCACCTCTGCCTTTTCCCCACTCCTCTCAAGTCAAAGGTGAGCTACGCGAACTTCGTTGTCATTTTGGTCGGGATCTTTATCGAATCTTCTATCGTCGATCCCAGAATCTGTTCGTCCTTCTCCGCATCATTGAAAAGCGCTCAGCTACGCTCCCACCCGAAGAGATCGAGATTGCATTGAAACTGTGGCAAGACTTTGTTGAACGTATGGCTCCAGAACCACCACGCCAACCTCCACGCGCTGGCGGCAGTGATGCCCCCTGAAAATTGCCGATACACTTATCAAAAATGGTAACATGAAGGCATGAACTCAAAAATAAGCCCAATCGGAGCTGCCGTCGAGGATGACATCAGACAGCAGGAGCGGGAAGATTCCGAATATCGGGAAGAGAGAGCCCGTTTGGAACGATGCGAGACTGTAGCCCGGTTCATCCTCCGGCTTCGAATGGATCGCAACCTGACACAGCAAGAATTTGCCAAGTTAGCTGGAACCACTCCTCAGGTCATCTCTCGCCTAGAGAGTGGTCAGCATTGGCCCAGCTTAGGCACCTTGCGCCGGATCATGGAAGCAGCCGGAGGGCGGCTAGTCGTTGGCTACCAAGCAACCACCTCAAAGGAAACTAGCCCGATTCTATTCGCCGTCTGATCTTTGATGTGGGTTGCCCTAGTAAGCCATAGCCCACCCACATCCGCAACCGTCACTGAGCCGGTCGACCAGCGGCCTCTTGGTTGTGGTTAGTCGAGCTAATTTGACGGATCGGGAATGGGCGCGGATTGAGTCGCTCTTGCCGATGCGGGTCGGGGGCGGCGGTGACGCGATCACCGAAGAGCTCCGCGCGGCAGCATAGGCTCAGCGCTGACCAGGATGAATCCCCGGCAGGCGCAGGTGTTGCCGGAGCAAGTTGAAGAACACGTCTCCTCTGACAACAGCGTACTCCGAGCCGAGTGACTCAACGAAATTGACAACATCAGTTGTATCCATGGCCGCGATAATTGGCTGGATTGCGACGAACATCGGGCTTCGACCATCCCAGCCCGCCGTCGCCGTCTTCACCGCACTCTGTGCGGTGCTGACACTCGTAATGTTCCATGGTTGGTTGATCACTGGCAGCTCTCCGGCCGACACGGACACCTTGCTGTACAATAAGCCGTTATAGAGGATGCCTCGTAGTCGAGGGAGATATCGGAGATAGGTTTCAGCGACCGGGTCGGAGAGCGGGATGTCTGTGGACTCGATCCGGTTCAGTATGTAGATAATGTCGAGTCCCCCCCGCTTCATCAGCTCCGCTGTTCGCTCAGCATAGGACTCCAGCATTGAGATCGTGGGCCAGTCACCAGGGTAGGTGTAGCCGGCACCAGAAGGTCCAGCAATCAGCAGGTCGTTTGCCGTCTGTGTGCGCTGGTAATACGTGTACATGGCGGGGGCGACGTTGATCAGCATCGGGGAGATGCTCCAGTTTATGGGCACTTTCCCCCGATCCGGCTCATCCCAGATCTGACGTATCCGATCTTCGTCGAACTGCAGATTGTCACCGTCGCTCATAGTG
>JBOHUW010000018.1:0-12112 GCA_050734895.1 Candidatus Dormibacteraceae bacterium
GGTCGACGGAAGACAACCCGCCGCTGATCACCGTCTGGCAGCATTCTAATTTCGCCGACCTCTGCCGCGGTCCACATGTCGACCAAACTTCGGATCTCGATCCCGCGGCTTTAAAGCTTCTGAACACCGCCGGAGCTTACTGGCGGGGAGACGAGAAGCGCCCGATGCTGACCAGGATCTACGGCACAATTTGGAATAATCAGGCTGAGCTGGAAGCTTTCCTCTGGCGCCGAGCCGAAGCCGAGCGTCGCGACCACCGACGGCTGGGACGGGAGTTGGAGCTCTTCCACTTCGAGCCCACCGCCCCGGGCATGCCTTACTGGCTGCCTAAAGGTCTCAAACTGCTCAATACCCTGATCGATTTCTGGCGAGAGGAACATGAAAGCCGAGGCTATCAGGAAATTGCCAGCCCGCTACTCAACGATAAGCAGCTTTGGGAGACTTCCGGACATTGGGATCACTACCGGGACAGCATGTTCCTGACTCCGATAGACGAGACCACGACCTACGGGCTGAAGCCGATGAACTGCCCGAATGCCATGGTGGTTTACAACCTGAAGGTTCGGAGCTATCGAGACCTACCGCTGCGCTTCTCGGATTGCGACATTCTGCATCGTAACGAGCGTTCAGGCACCCTCCACGGTCTACTCCGGGTGCAACGCTTCCAGCAGGACGATGCCCACATCTTCGTTACCGAGGAGATGATCGAGGAAGAGTATCAGCGCATCTTCGATATTGCCGATCGCTTTTACCGCATCTTCCAGCTTGATTACACCCTCCGCTTAGGGACCCGTCCCCAGAAATATATCGGGGATGTCGAAACCTGGAATCGAGCGGAAGGGGCGCTGATTCGAATCTTGGATCGACACGCCGGAGCGGGCGGCTATCAGATTGAGCCAGGCGACGGCGCCTTCTACGGCCCGAAGATCGACATCATAATGCGTGACGTTCTCGGTCGCTCCTGGCAGATGGGCACAATTCAGCTCGACTTCAACCTACCCCGTCGCTTTGATTGTAAGTACATCCGAAGTGATGGTAAGCAGGAGACTCCGGTAGTCATCCACCGAGTGATCTACGGATCCTTGGAGCGCTTCATCGGCATCCTGATTGAGCACACCGCGGGGGCCTTCCCGCTCTGGCTGGCCCCGGTTCAGGTTTCGATCATTCCGGTCGCCGACCGCCACAACCAAGCAGCTGCCGAAATTCAGAAGCAGCTGCAGGCGCAGCGAATTCGCTCTGAGCTGCAAAGCGAGAATGAGCGGTTAGGGGCGAAGGTACGGGCAGCTCAGGTGGCGGGCATTCCCTATGCGCTGGTCATCGGTGACCGGGAGGTCAAGGAGGGAAAGGTCTCGGTTAGGGCTCGGGGGGGTGAACAGCTAGGCGATATGCCTCTGGAGGAGTTCATTGCCAAGCTAAAAGCGGCTATTGAGGAGAAGCGTTTCGAGGTTTCGGCGCTCGACTGATCAAATCCCAGTGGTCGACATCCACCAAGATGACACTGGCATTGCTATCGATGTTCCAGGGCCAAGTAGAACACAAGGTCTGCAGGCTTTAAGCGAATTCATCTCTGCTGACGAGGCCGAGCATGGGGAGATCACTGCTGAAGAAGTTAGAGAGACAACTCGCTGGGCTCGAGGCCAAGCAAGCAATTAAAGCTTGATCACCAAAAGGCCGGGAATGTCATCGTAGTCGTCATCCTGGGTAGCGACCGACAACCCGTGGGCGATCGCCGTAGCCGCAATCCACGAATCACTGGAAGGCAATTTTCGTCCGACCTCACGTAGAGTGATCCGGAGCTCTGCCCAGGCGTCCGCGACTATTTCATCTACCGGAAGAGGTTCTAGAGCTAGGGCATCGCTGAGAGTGCGTAGCCGTGCGGCTCGTACATGGGGATCTTGTGCGGCAAGCACGCCCAACTTGAGTTCGCCTACAGTGATCATAGACACCGACAAACTCGAGGGCATGACAGAGGAATCGAAGCGGCTCTGTTCCCGGCCGATGAACAGTGAAGTATCCGCAAGGGCAACCGATACGATCATCGATGAACCGCCCTCGCCCACGGATCCTCATCTTCATCGCTAGTTGTTTCATCCAAGATCGCCCGAAGGTCGGAGGCGAGGCCGGGATCAGCCGGATGGACGAGCACCTTTTGCCAAGGAAGCGATCGGGGACGCCTCCGCAATGGGAGTATCTGAGCCACCGCTCGACCACTGACCGTTACCGTCAGCTCTTCTCCCGCTTCGGCACGGTGCAATACCGCACTGGTGTGATTGCGCAATTCACGCAATGGAACCTCGCTCATATAATCAAATGTAGCATATTATCTACGATCGTTTTTCTGTTAGGATTGATTGATAATCTCCTCAGACATCTGCTTCCGCCACAACCAGATTCTTGCCAGCGGCGCCTATCTGCACGTCGTCGAGGCCGGTGATCCCTCGGCCAGACCAATCGTCTTTCTGCATGGGTGGCCCGAGTCGTGGCGTTCATGGCAACCCGTCATGCAACTCGCCTCGGAGCGGGTGAGAGCCATCGCGCTCGATCTCCCTGGCGTGGGTAAGTCCACGGGTGAGACAACCGACGGATCCAAGCGAAAGGTCGCGCAAGTCGTTCACTCCCTGATCACCACCATGGGGCTCCAAGGTGTCACCCTTGTCGGCCAAGATGTCGGGGGAATGGTCGCCTACTCCTATCTGCGCACTTATGGCGACCTGGCTCGGGCCATCATCATGGACGTTGCCGTGCCGGGTATCGATCCTTGGGACCAGATCCTCTGCAACCCCCACATCTGGCACTTCGCCATGCACTCTATTCCCGCTCTGCCCGAACGACTTGTACAAGGGCGGCAGAAGGAATACTTTGACTACTTTTATGACATACTCTCTTCGGATCCCGCTAATATCACTCCCGCAGCACGCTCTGCCTACGTCGAGGCGTACTCGTCGGATAGCGCACTGACAGCTGGGTTCAACTGGTACCGCACCTTCTCTCAAGATGCCATGGAGAATAAACGGGAGAACGACCGACTACAGGTGAGTACCCCTCTGCTCTACCTCCGAGGAGAGCTGGAGAGTGGTGACATTAGTACTTATGTCGCGGGATTTGCCGCCGCTGGGGTCGAGCATGTGGAGCAGGGCCTCGTGCCCGGTGCTGGCCACTTCACACAGGAAGAAGCCCCTCAGGAGACGTGGCGGCTGATCGCCGACTTCGCTGGGCTGTGAACATCCCATGCCTCGAGCGGTATTAGCCGTAGAGGTTAATCAACGACAAGCTCAGTCGATTGCCGAATCCTGGTTCGCGGCTGCGTTGTCTCGCAATGCCACGGCAAGAGTTGGCCACGGCAGCAGATCGGTGCGAACGGGACCCAACTGAGGCATGAATGAGGCGAACTGGCCGGGCATCCTCATCAGTTCCAGACTGGCCGCGATGAGCCACTCGACCCGCCGCCGCCATGCACCCAGAACAACACCGGCAGCTCCCCATCGCGCGACTGAGGAGGCCACACGTTGAGGTTGAGGCCGCCAGCCTCATCAAGCCGCCCGGCCGGTTTGCCCATCACGTGCTCGAGGCGGGAAGGCCCCTGCGGCAAGGCGGGGCCGGCCTCTATCCCATCGCGTACTCCCGACCAGCCGGGATGCCGGGCGGGCGGAGCGAACCTCAACTCGCCGACCGGGTCGGCCGCGTACGGGATACCGCGAAACGCCACTGCGCCTCTCTCGAACCGCCCCCGAACTGAACCGGCTGTTGTGCGCACAACGGGCTCCGCTTGCGGGCTACTCACCCTACTGAAACTAGCAGGTTATCTATGAGTCATTTTGCTTGTCCGCTGGCGGACGGCATGCCGCCATCAAGAGTTTAATTCCGAATAATGGCTGCCATATCTCGGAACCAACTCCGAACTTAGGCGGCCATTCTTCGGAATTAAACGACAGAATCCGTGGTGGAACAACCCCTAATGAGGAGCCTCGGAGCCACCTTCGACTTCCTGGCCGGCCCTCGGAATGTTGTAGAGGTGAAATATCGAAGCAAGGTCGACCGCCGGGTACTCAACGGCCTGCGGAGCGCCTTCCCGAATCGCTCGGTGGTGGTGGCTTGCAAGCATGAATTCGCATTTCTCGATAACCTGACCGCATTGATACCGGTCCCCTTGTTGATGTGGGCCTTAGGATAGGTCAAGATGGTTGAGATTGAGCAGGACTACGACTTCTGCAAGGTGGAGGAGCGATGGGAGCGACGATGGGCGGAAGAGAAGCCGTGGCAGTTTGATGTCCAAGATGTAGGGGCTAGGCTTGCCGCGCCCGATCAGAAGAAATTCTACAATCTAGTCGAATTTCCCTATCCCTCGGGGGAGGGGCTACACGTCGGCCACGTCTACACCTTTAGCGGTGCGGACTGCTACTCCCGCTACCGTCGGATGAGAGGAGCGCGAGTCTTCCAGCCGATGGGCTTTGACTCCTTCGGTATTCACACCGAAAACTACGCCCTCAAGGTAGGCGAACATCCGATGCAGCTGACGGCAAAAACGATTGCTAACTACCAAAGGCAACTTAATCGGATCGGAGCGATCTGGAACTGGGAGCATCAAGTAGTCACCAGCGACCCCTCGTATTACAAGTGGACCCAGTGGATCTTCCTCCAGCTCTTCAAGGCCGGATTGGCGGTTCAGAAAGTCGCGCCAGTGGTGTGGTGCCCCTCCTGTCTGACCGTGCTAGCCAACGAGCAGCTGGAGGGGGATCGTTGTGAGCGCTGCGACAGTATTGTCGAGCAGCGGGAGATGAAACAGTGGTTTTTCAAGATCACCGATTACGCCGAGAAACTGCTGGCGGGGCTTGAGGAAATTGATTGGCCAGAGCTCTCTAAAAACCTGCAACGAGAGTGGATAGGCCGGAGTGAGGCCACAGAGATCGACTTTACAATCGAAGACTCCGAGGAGAAGCTCACCGTCTTCACCACTCGACCAGACACCCTCTTCGGCGCCACCTTCGTCGTCCTCGCCCCCGACCATCCCCAGCTGCCGGCGCTGATCGCCGGCCAACCCGAGGCTTCGAAGATTCACGCCTTCGCCGAACGGCTGAAGGCCCGAGCGGCGAATAGTGAGTCCTCGACTGAACAGCGCGGAGTGTTTACCGGCCGCCGAACCATCAATCCGGCCAACGGAAAGGCAATACCCATCTACCTCGCTGACTACGTGGTCTCCGGTTACGGAACTGGAGCCGTGATGGCGGTGCCCGCCCACGACAGCCGCGATTACGACTTCGCTAAGTTGATGAACCTGCCGATTGTTCAGGTCATCGAGTCGGAAGAAGCCCAGGGCGATGGGGCCTGGATCGGCGAAGGACAGCTCGTCAATTCGGGTGATTTCACGGGCATGGAATCAGCCGAGGCCCGCCCCAAAATAACTCGCTGGTTGTCCGAAACTGGCCGCGGCAGATCGGCCGTCTACTATCGCCTGCGCGATTGGCTGATCTCCCGCCAGCGCTACTGGGGCCCACCGATTCCCATCATTCACTGCGACCGCTGCGGAGCCGTGCCGGTACCGGAGGAGGATCTGCCCGTCCTGCTGCCGGAGGTGGAAAACTTTCGGCCAACCGGAACCGGGCTCTCCCCACTGGCCAGCGTCGAATCGTTCGTTCAAACCACCTGTCCCCAATGTGATGCGCCAGCGCGGCGGGAAACCGACGTCTCTGACACCTTCGTCGACTCCGCTTGGTACTTCCTCCGCTACCCCTCCAGCGATATTCAGGACCGACCGTGGGATCCGGAGCGGACTGAACGGCTCCTCCCGGTGGATCTCTATGCCGGCGGGAAGGAGCACATCGTTCGTCACCACCTCTACGCCCGCTTCATTACTCGCGCTCTCCACGATCTCGGTCATCTTCCCTTCTCCGAACCCTTCCCCAAGCTGCTCCTCCACGGCCTGCTAATCAAGGACGGAGCGAAGATGAGTAAAAGCCGGGGCAACGTAGTCAACCCCGATGACTACCTCGACCGGGTGGGGGTTGACAACCTCCGTATGTATCTACTCTTCTGCGGCGATTGGCAGGAGGGAGGTGACTTCAGCGATAAGGGGCTGAAAGGAATTCTTCGCTTTACCCAACGACTGTGGCGGCTGCTCGCCGAGGCTCCGGCCAAATCCGGAGTTGGCGGGGTCGAGCTCTCTGAGGTTGACCGTGGGATAGAGCGCATCGGGCGGGATCTGGAGCGGCTGAAATTCAACACCGCGATCGCCCGGCTGATGGAGCTGACTCGCTGGGCAGGTGAGCATCAGGTCGATATGTCCGACTCCGAGTGGCAGCGGGTGGCGCGAACGCTGACTCTGCTCCTCGCCCCCTTCGCCCCCTTCATGGCCGAGGAGCTGTGGAGTCGACTGGGCGGGGAGTACTCGGTTCACGTCCAGCCCTGGCCGAAAGTAGATGCCCAGGCGCTGCGGGTGGAGAGCTTCTCCCTGGTAGTGCAGGTAAATGGCCGGGTCCGCGATCGGCTAACCGCGGCTGCCGGACTGGAGCGGGCAGAGGCGATGGAGTTGGCTCTGAGCAGTGAGAAGGTCCGTGGCTACCTGGCCGGCAAAACCCCACGTGAAATGATCTACGTTCCCGACCGGCTGGTCAATTTGGTGGTTTGAGCAACAACTCCCGGAGAAGCTACTCTAACATTTTTATAGTAGCTTCTAGTATCGGCTGGCAAAGCGAGCCGAAGCGCCGGTCAGGTGATGCTCAATGACGAGAGTCGCGATGGCGGCATCTTGTGCCCCCATGCCGATGAGATCGGCAACGGTTATATCCATGTCAGAAGAACGACCAACAGTATCGCCCGCCAACAGCTCACCGATCGAAACCACTTTCACCGATGCATCTGCTGTGTGCTGAAGATCTCCACGTCGGAGGCACTCGGCAGGGTCATCGGCAGCAACAAGCTCGGCTCGGTTGAATACTGATACGTCGAGTTCCTGCTTACCAGGTGAGTCTGCGCCTACGGCCGTCACATGTGCTCCCGGCTTGAGCCAATCACCCTGAATCAACGGTGACCTCGACATCGTTGCGGTAATCACGATGTCGGCATCAACAACTGCTGCTTCAACCGAAGGAGCAATAGCAACCTCCCAGGAATGCATCTCTGACAACTCATCGACCAAGGCTTGACAATGGGAGGAGGTGCGTCCCCATACATTCACCTGAATGGGCTCGCGCAGCAGTAGGAGCGATCTTGCTTGCTGACGAGCCTGGACACCAGTTCCGACAATCGCGATATTTTTGGCATCACTGCGCGCAAGAGCATGAGTTGCTAGGGCACCAGCAATGCCCGTCCCATAATCGGTGAGCCAACCGTTATCCATGAGCAGATGCGATACCTGTCCGCTGGATGCATCGAACACCACGCTCAGTCCGCCAGAGGGAGATGTTCCGTGTTCGGTATTCCCAGGCCAGCCAGTAGCCATCTTGACTACCACATAGTTGCTGTCATCGATGTATGCCCCCATGCCATGGATCTCACCTACGTTTCCGGGTAAGCCCAGATGAAATGGCGGGGGTTGAGTAACGCAGCCCATGGCTTGGCCAACGAGCACCTCACGTATTGCAACGAGGGCCTGTTCCGGTTCGACCAGATCTCGTATCTGCCTTTCATTCAAGACGATCGGATCATGCATTAGTGCTTACCCCAAATAGGTTAAATCCGCCCTATCCGATAACCAACCGACTACCCAAGCTGGCCGACAGCTCATCGACTTCGGCCGGGACCAGGGTTAGCTTTTCACATCGGGCCGCGGCTTGTAGGTCTGCCCGGGCTCGCTCCAACCGACCGAGCAGAGATTGCGGTCCAACGATTTCAAGCTGAGGTATCTCCGCTCCGACCGAAAGTTGAGCCGCGCTCTTGGCGGCTCGAACCGCCCGGAGGGCGGACACTACCGCCTCATAATCGGCCGGGCCGTCTTTGGCCGAAATCGCTGGAGGCTTGGGCCAGGGAGCAAGGTGGACCGAGCTGCCCTGCCAGGAATCCCAAGCCTGCTCAGTGCTGAAGGGAAGGTAAGGAGCAAAAGCGCGCAGGAAAAGGTCGGTCGAGGTGAGTAATGCTGCCCGAGCTGATTGGTAGCTCTCCCCTCGATCGATGTTATAGAGGCGAGATTTACTGAGTTCAATATAGAAATCACAGAAGGACCAGAAGGACCTCTCCACAGCTTGCAGGGCAGCGGCATAGTCGAATGCCTCCAACTCTTCCGTGGCTCGAATAATCGCTCGACTGACGAAGGCGAGGAGGGATCGGTCCAAGGGGAGGACGACTTCTTCGATCGAATAGGGGTCGGAGCCGTCAAACTGCAGGGTGAAGCGACAGGCGTTGAGCAGCTTGGTCGAGAGCCGTTTGCCAATCTTCATCTGCTGCTCATCGAAGGCGGTATCGGTACCTGGCTTGGCCAGGGCAGCCCAGTAACGCACCCCGTCAGGGGTGTACTTATCGAGCAGATGTTGAGGAGTGACCACATTATTGCCCTTCGATTTGGATATCTTCTTCCGATCTGGATCGAGAATCCAGCCGGAGAGGGCGGCATGCGCCCAGGGCAGACAGCCCAATTCCAATTCGCTGCGCAGCACGGTGACGAAAAGCCAGGTGCGGATGATATCGTGGGCCTGGGGGCGCATATCCATCGGGAAGGTGCGACTGAAGAGATCGGAATCCTCCTCCCATCCGCAGGCTATGTAAGGGGTGAGCGAGGAGGTGGCCCAGGTATCCATGATGTCCGGATCGCCGATGAAGCCGTTGGGCTGGCCACGCTGGGCCTCCTCATAGCCGGCCGGGGTCATCGACTGCGGATCGATCGGCAACTGCTCCTGATCAGGCAGAATCGGAGACTGCCAGTTGGGCTCACCACTCTCACCCAACGGATACCAAAGCGGGAAGGGAACTCCGAAGTAGCGTTGGCGGGAGATCAGCCAATCCGAGGAGAGGCCATCGATCCAGCTCTCATAGCGGCTACGCATGTGGGGAGGATGCCAGCTCAGCTCTCGACCTCGAGCAACGAGCTGGTCACGCAGTGAAGAATCCTTAGCGCCGTTCTTGATGTACCATTGCCGGGTGGTAATGATCTCCACCGGCTTATCACCCTTCTCATAGAATTTCACCGCATGTCGGATTGGCCGCGGCTGACCAGCCACCGCCCCGGCTTGATCGAGCAGTTCGATCGATTTGGCCCGGGCGGCCTCGACCGATAGGCCGGCAATCTGTTGGAAGCTGGTCCTGGCCGAGGGGCTGACCAACCACTCGGCTGGCTCGGAGATTAGTCGGCCATCTTTGGTCAAAATCGATCTGATCGGTAGCCCCAGCTCACGCCACCAGATCACGTCGGTGACATCGCCGAAGGTGCAGATCATGGCCATCCCGGTGCCCTTGTTGGGATCGGCCAAGCGATGAGCCAGGATTGGCACCTCGACACCAAAGAGGGGCGAGGTCGCCCGCTGCCCGACCAGATGAGCAAAGCGGCGATCTTCCGGATGGACCACCAGGGCCACACAGGCGGCAAGCAATTCCGGCCGGGTAGTGGCGATAGTCATCGAATCCCCGCTGGCCGGGAGGTCAAATTTGAGATCTATGAAGCTGCTAGAGAGCTCCCGCTCCTCGAGTTCGGCCTGGGCTACGGCGGTCTGGAAGGTGACATCCCAGAGGCAGGGCGCTTCGGCCAGATATGCCTCGCCTCGAGCCAGGTTGCGGAGGAAGAATCGCTGGCTGACCCGTCGGCTGCGCTCGCCAATCGTGGCGTAGGTCAGCGACCAGTCAATCGAGAGCCCAAGATTCCGCCAGAGCTGCTCATAGGCCTGCTCGTACCTTTCACACAGCCCTTGGCAGAGTTCAATAAAGTTCTGGCGGCTAACCGGGATGTAGTCGGATCGCTTGCTGGCCGGTTTAGCTGGCGATTGGAAGGAGGGGTCGTAAGGAAGGGATGGATTACAACGAATTCCCAAGGTGTTCTCGACCCGCCGCTCGGTAGCCAAGCCGTTGTCATCCCATCCCATCGGGTAGAAAACTGCCTTGCCCAACATTCGCTGATATCGAGCGATGATGTCGGTGTGGGTATAGCTGAAGATGTGGCCGACATGGAGCGAGCCGGAGACAGTTGGCGGCGGAGTATCGATCGAAAAGATCTCGGAGCGTGGCCGGGTACGGTCAAAGCGGTAGATATCCGGTTTGCCAGCCAAGGAAAGAGACTCACTCATTGTTGGCTTAGATCATGCCAGGACGGGGATAGCCGAGAGGCTCATTTCGCTTATTTGGACGGCTTGAGCGACCAAGGCTTGACAAGTGGGCAGATCGATCGTCTGATCAGCATCTGACCACGCCGAAGTTGGCTCCGGGTGAGCTTCGACCAGGATGCCATCCGCTCCCACTGCCAGGGCAGCGCGAGCCAGAGCTGGCACCCACCGCCGCTGGCCAGCGGCGTGAGAGGGGTCGACGATAATCGGTAAATCGGTGAGCTCACGGAGCACTACCACCGCACTCAGATCAAGCGTCCCCCGAGTCCGCGGTTCGAAGGTGCGGATCCCCCGCTCGCAGAGCACCACATTGTGATTGCCGCGATGACGAAGGTACTCTGAAGCCGAAACCCACTCATCGATGGTGGCGGCAAGTCCACGCTTGAGCACAACCGGCTTACCGATGTCCCCCAGGACCTCTAGAAGGCGGTAGTTCTGCATATTGCGGGCTCCGATCTGAAAGGCGTCAACCAGATCGAATAGCTGCTCGGCCTCCTGTTGATCCATGACTTCGGCGATTAAAGGCAAGCCACTCCGTTGCCGGGCTTCAATCAGCAAGGGCAACCCACGCTCCTTCATCCCCTGAAAGCTATCTGGCTTAGTTCGAGGCTTGTAAACTCCGGCACGCAACCCATCAACCCCACAAGCGGCGATCTGGGCGGCATGATCCGGGTAGTCGGCTTCGACTGAACATGGTCCGGCGATGACACAGGGGCGTCCTCCTCCCACCACTAAACTGCCAATTTGGACACTCCGAGTTTTTAGAGGTTGCCCCTCAGAACTGGCTTCTGACACTTTAATTCTCTCTCCTGATAATCCACCACCCCTCTGGTTGAACTGTGGTCGGCCGGCGGGGTGAGCAATCAGGACAAGGGGCGGTTGATAATGTCCCGGCTCCGGCTATCCGCCGGCCCGGTAAATCGCCAACACCGAGGGAGAAACGTGAAGCGAGACATTGATTTGACTTTAACACAAGCAAGCAAATAAAAATAAAGAGGTCTTTCCTTCAAGGAAAGACCTCTTCGTTCCGGCCTGAACCTAGGCTGTCTTGTTCTTCTTGCTGAAGAGGTAAACGCCGATCGCGACCACAATGACCAGAAGAACCACCAAGGCGATGATTTTGGTCGGGGTGACGGCCGCGGTGATTAGATAAGTAGCTAGTGGCATTAAATTACTCCGATTTTTATTTCAAATGTGGATATTCACCGCCGATTTTTAATTACCGGCGGCGAAAGTGTACTTCATCGCGACCCTCTCAGGCCGGCTGGGGCGGTTTAGGATGCTCCCCTTCCAGCATCTTGGGATGTTTCCTCTCCAGGGAGAGGGAGAGATCGATGCGGTCGTCAAGCCTCCACTCGGCCTCTGATTGCCAGACCGCATCGAAGATCGCCTCCAACTGAGTCTGCAAATCCGGAGTTTCGTCCCTGACGTCTTTACGGCTATCACTTGCCATCTCAATAAGCCCTCCTTGATTCAATAACGCACCAAGGTCGAGTTTGGGATCAATCACTTTATGTCAACCAAGACGACAGCTGAAATAGGCGATGTGGCAAGGTGGGTAGGGTATGGAGAGAGTTGGGGCTCAGTGTGGCCAGCCGAGTTCAGTCCCCATAGAATTGGCTTCCTGGTTCGTTTCCGAGGGAATGCCCGATCCTGGGCTTCCCCACTACGGCCGAAACGACAACTCCACGAGGGTGGCGTTGGAGCGTTATTTGGGAGAGCTTGAATCAGCCGAGACTCTGTCTGTGGCCTCGGGTCTGGCCGCCGTCTTCACTACCTTGATGGCGCTGGGGGAGCGCTCCAAGCGAATAGTAATAAGTGATGACGTTTATCGGGAGGTTTTGGTCCTACTAAAGATGTTGGAGCCCCACGGC
>JBOHUW010000019.1:0-11986 GCA_050734895.1 Candidatus Dormibacteraceae bacterium
GAGGACCATGGGATTTTATCTTTCCCAATTTGGATTCCTCCTCAGAGATTCGGTTGGAATCTATGACTGACGAGGGTTCTTACAATCTAACACTATCGATCCCGGGAAATCTGACTGCCTCACAGTCGGCAGCGGTGAAGTTGGGTGATGCTGCCTCGATGGAGTTCTGGAAACGATCAATTCAGATATCTGAAAAGAGAGATGCCCAGGCTTTTCAGAATTACACGGAGAGTATTACTGTTCGGGGATCAGCTGGGCAGCTAGAAATTAATTTTGTTACGGATCCACCGGTTAGCCAACCGCCCCAACCGGGATTTCTCCGGGGAGGGATTACTAAAGCCGGAACTGAGGAGTTGGCTGAGCGCTACTCTCGACTCCGAAGTGGGGGGGAGAGAGGGCAATTTCTGGAATCGATGCGGATTATAGAACCCCGAATCAAGGGGGTGGAAATACTGATTTACGAGGGTCGCCCGGTACTGCATGTGGATTTTGGATCTCGCCTTCCACTGCCTTTACCCCTGCTCGGAGCAGGAATGACGGCCTTCGTCGATTGCATAATGTTATTCCAGGATGCGGCTGGTGGAGTAATTCTCCTCGACGAGGTGGAAGGTGGGGTTTATTATCGCGCCTTGCCCGCTCTCTGGCAGAGGCTTGGCGAGTTGGCGGAGCGATTCAATGTGCAGCTCTTTGCCACTACCCACAGCCGGGAATGCTTACTGGCCGCACATCAGAGCCTGGGGAAACGTCCCGGCTTGGTCAATTTGCTCCGCCTAAGCCCATCCCAGGATAATTCCGAAAAGACGGAAGTGGTGGCATACGACTCGGAGTTGTTGGCGGCCGCCTTACTCAAGCATGAGGCATTTGATGATTTATTCACCTTCCTAAAGGACTTGCCTGAGGGTGCGAGGTCAAATTGAATCTGATCGACACCCACATTCACCTGGAGAGAGTTAGCCTGGAAGAGGGCCGAGAGGGGGTCGAAGCGGTGATGAGCGAGGCCCGAGCCGTGGGGGTGACCGATGTCATTGCCATGGCGGTGGATGGCGCCACCTGCCGCCAAGTAGTCGAGTGGTCAGACTTAATCCCCGGAGTTTGGGCGGCGATAGGGCATCATCCCGAGAATCAGTCGGGGCCGGAGTTGGGATTGATGCGCAAGCTGGCCTGCCTCCCTCAGGTGGTGGCGATCGGTGAGATTGGGCTGGACGCGGTGGATGAGCATCGAGGCCCAATGGCCGAGCAGCTAGAGTGGTTCCGAAGCTGCTGCCAGCTCGCTCGGGAGTTGGACCTACCGATTTGCGTCCATATTCGGGGAACCGAGGAGGCGGTTTACTCCGAGCTCAGTGCTCAACCTGGTCTGCGCGGAGTAATCCACTACTGGTCGCTCTCCTGGGAGTGGGCCGAGCGTTTCCTGGAGTTGGGCTTCTACATCTCATTTGCCGGTACGTTGACCAGGGCCAGCAAGGTGCATATTCGGGAGGTGGCTTCCCGTGTCCCGTCCGATCGGCTACTTCTAGAGACCGATGCTCCATGGGGAATCACTCGAGGGCGGTCGGGACGGATGCGTCCGGCCTGGATGGTCGATACCGCGATGCAGCTGGCCGAGTTGCGAGGGCTATCGCTAGCCGATCTGGCGGCTCTGGAGCGGGCTAACGCCGGGCGGTTGTTCACCAGATTGAGCGGTTGTTAAGAGAAATTCACGTGGCGATATGATTGAAACATGAAGATGGCAAAGGTATCGGTGGCGGTGCCGGCTGGCTTGGTTGAAGAGGCGCGGCGACGAGTTGGATCCCACAGCCTCTCCTCCTATGTAACAGAAGGAATTTGGCGTCAGATTCTAGCTGATCGGCAGCGCGAGTTCATGACCGATTGGCAAGAGGAATTTGGCCCTATAACCGGGGAAGAGAGGGCGGAGGCTTGTAAGTGGCCCGTCGGTTAATTCTCGATTCTGGTGCGATCATAGCCTTAGCTAGGGGCGATCGTCGAATCGGGGTTTTGTTCGACGAGGCCCGACACGCAGGAAGAGAGATAGCAGTTTCCTCGGTGGTGGTTACCCAGACGATTCGAGGGGGAGCACGTGATGCTTCGATCCACAATGTCCATGTCTTGGCCATCTGATCATCAGATTTACTCTTGCCCAAACCAATTAAGCGGCTGGGCCAGAATTTCCTGGTCGAACCGATGCTCCGCGATCGCATTCTGAATGCGTCTGGGGTGAATCCAGAGGACGAGGTGCTGGAGATCGGGGCCGGGGAGGGGGTGTTGACTGCCGGTCTGATCACCCTCGCCCGTCGGGTGGTTGCCGTCGAGTTGGACGCTCGGTTGCTGCCGAGGCTCCGCTCTGCCGCTCCGGGGGCGGAGATAATTCAGAGCGATATCCTAAAGCTGAATCTCGCTACCGAGTTCCCTCGAGGAGGGGAGGTGGTGATGGGAAACATCCCCTACTATCTGACCGGGGCTCTCCTGACTAAGCTGCTGGAGCGGCCGCCGCGGCCTCGGCGACTGGTTCTGGTGGTGCAGCGGGAGGTCGCTCAGCGGTGGTGTGGGATCGGCGGCTGGAGTCTGTCCACGGTAGTGGTGCAGACCTTCACTCGCCCCCACATTGAATTCGAACTACCGCCCCAGGCTTTTTCCCCGCCGCCCAAAGTTCACTCCGCACTGGTGGTGATGGAGGTGCGCGAACAGTCGGCGGTGGAGGTGGTTGACTCAAATGCCTTCTTCCGTTTTGTCGAGGCGGTCTTCCAACTTCGTCGCAAACAGCTTGGGGGATCCCTGGCCCGAATTACTGAATATCCCCGGCCGGAGATCGAATCTAAACTGGGACAGCTGGGCATCGATCCGGTTCGTCGACCTCAAACCCTCAACCTGGCCGAATGGGAACGGCTCTACAGAATGCTTTGTCTACCTGCTTGAATTCATACTGGGTCAGGATGGAGCTTTTGACGACGGCCGTCGGTCTTAAAGAGGGAGGTCTGGGTCAGCTAATTCAGGTCAAGAATTTCCGCTTGGTCTGGACCGCCCAGATGTCTGCCCAGCTGGCCGAGCGATTCCTGATGCTCTCGCTGGTCATCCTTGCCTACCACCTGTCCGCGACGAATACTTCGGTGGCGGTTATCCTTCTGGCCTACACCATACCGGCAGTGTTGATGGCCCCTCTGGCCGGAGTGATCGCCGATCGCTACGATCGGAAGCGGGTCATGATGATCGCCAACGCGGCCCGAGCGGTGCTGGTCATTCTGATCCCTATCTCCAGCTGGATTCCGCTTTTTCAGGGTGATTTTTTCCACCTCTTGCTCATCACCTTTGCCTTTGCCGGGGTAGGTCAGCTCTTCGCTCCGGCCGAGGCGGCGGCGATTCCGACCCTGATCTCTCGGCGCCAGCTGATGGCCGCTAACTCGTTGATGATGGGGACAACGGTGGTGAGTTGGGTGATTGGCGCGGCTATGGGCCCGATCATCTCGGGAATCAACCTTTATGCCCCTTATTGGATAGCGGCCGTTTTGCTGGCTGCGGCGGTGTTCATAGTTGGAATCGCCTCCTTTCCAAGCTCGGACAGCGGGGGGCAAACGCGAGCCGAGGAGGGTGCCCTGGCCCAGCTTGTCGAGGGGTGGAAGGTATTGGCTAAATCACCGATTCTCCGCCTCTCTTTCGGCCAGCTGTCGCTGGTGATTTTGCTTCTTTTCACCACCTTTACCCTTGCTCCCTCCTATGTCAGTCGGGTGGTCGGCATCTCTGCCGATGATAGTTCGATTATCCTCGCTCCGGCTGCTCTGGGCTGTCTAGTTGGGGCGTTGGCGCTCGGTGTACTGCGGCGGAAAACCAACCGTTGGCAGCTGGTTGGAGGGGCTTTGGGGATTGCTGGGGTGACCCTATTGGCCATGATCTTTCTGCCTGAGTTGCTGCATGCTCTGCACGATGTTTATCTGATTGGTTGGGTAGTAGGAATTCTGGCCTTTCTGCTCGGGCTGGAGTTTGGCGGGTTGCTCATCCCGGCTTTCAGCGATCTGATGGAGTTCACCGATGACCGAATTCGAGGACGAATCTTCGCTCTGGTTTACATGACGATTAACGGGGTTTCGGTAATCCCGGTATTGGCGGCGAGTATCCTCGCCGATCTGATCGGAACCAGCCGAGTGGTGATCATTATCGGGGTTTGCTTGCTGTTGCTGGCCGGGGTGGTCTTGATCAGGGGTCGTCGGAGGTTAACTCCGATTCATGAGGCATGTTAAGCCCCTCGCCAACTTGTTCGCCGGCTGATATGCTGGAAGATAGTAAATAGGTAGATTGCGGAGGGGCTATCCTTCGTTCTTTTTAATAGGAGTGTCTTTGTTGCTAGAGCGTAAACGGCCGATTTTGAGAGTTGGGGTAGAGCGCTATCTCATTTAAAGAATTGAGGATCAATGAGCAAATTCGGGTTCAGGAAGTCCGTTTAATTGACGACAAGAACAATCAGTTGGGGGTGCTCAGTATCGATACCGCGCGGCGGATCGCGACCGAGAAGGGCATCGACCTGGTCGAGGTTGCGCCCCAGGCCAAACCCCCGGTATGTCGAGTGAGGGATTACGGGCGTTTTAAGTTCGACACCATCAAGCGGGAGAAAGATCAGCGGCGGAAGCAGATCACCAACCAGATGAAGGAGATGAAGCTGCGGCCGAAGATTGCCGACCACGACTTCCAGACCAAGTTCCGGGGAGTTCGCCAGTTCCTGGAGCAGGGGGAGAAGGTGAAGGTGACGATCATGTTCCGAGGACGGGAGATGGTGCATCAGGAAATCGGTCGTAAATTACTCGAACGGGTTGCCCAGGAGGCCCGGGAGCTGGCCTTAATTGAGCGTGAACCCATCATGGAAGGGCGTAATTTGTTTATGATCTTAGCTCCGATGACTAAAGCACAGCGTGAACAGAATGTAGGGGCTAGGCTTGCCTCGCCCGATAAGATGGAAGTGCCGAGCAATGCCTAAACTCAAGACTCGGAAGGGGATGGCGGCTCGAATCCGCGTTACTCGGAACGGTAAGCTGATCCGGGCGCATGCCTGGAAAAGCCATATGTTAGAGAAGAAATCGGCCCGCCGAAAGCGTGCTTTCCGCTCAAGTCAGCAAATCAGCGCGGCGGATCGAACGCAAGTTCGGCGCGCCTTGGGGGTATAGATGGCCAGGGTTAAACGAGGGGTAGTTGCCCATCGCAAGCATAAAAAGGTGCTCGAGCATAATAAGGGTTATCGGGGATCCAACAAATTGCGCTTCCGAGTTGCCAATGAGGCGATGTTGCACTCTCTGGCCTATGCCTTCCGCGACCGAAGGCAGCGCAAGCGGGACTTTCGTCAGCTCTGGATCGCCCGCATAAACGCCGCCGCGAGACAGTCGGGATTGGCCTACAGTCGTTTTATGAGCGGCCTCCGGCAGGCGGGAATTGAACTCGACAGGAAGATGTTGGCTGATTTGGCGGTGCGTGATCCGCAGGCGTTCTCTCGTTTGGCTGAGGTGGCTAAGGCCGCTAACGCTCCGGCTGCCTGAAGCTGATTGGGGTTGGCTGACTATAGTTTAGGTGGAGTGTATGGTATTGTGCTGCTTCCTGACCCGGAAGCAGCACAGGTGCTTATTGAAGTCTCGACCCGGCTTTCTGAGCTCGCTTGCTCTCATGTTCGGTTGAACGAGGTTAATTCACGAGCTCATTCAAACCTGGGTGATTCACCATTTGGAAGCCCTATGGCAGGTTGTTGAACACGATTTGCCGATTTTGCGAACCGAGTTAATGAGAGATTGATCGATAGCCCGAGCAACCAGGTGGTGCGGAGATTCCGGCAGCTGGGCCGGCGCCGTCCTGCCGGTGAAGTGCTGCTCGAAGGCCCCCGGGTAGTTAAGGAGGCGGTGGCTTGTGGGGTGGAGCTGGAGCTAGTGGCGCTGTGCGATGGGTTTCACTTTGACCTTCCCGCCGAGCAGACGGTAATCTTCAGCGAGCGGGCCTTGGCGGCCGCTGCCGATACGGTTACTCCCCAGGGGGTGCTGGCGATTGGTCGATATGCAGAGACCAGTTTGGTTCAGGCGAAAGCGGTGGCACGGGCGGCAGGTTGGCCGCTGCTGGTGCTCGATAGGCTGCAGGATCCGGGCAATGTGGGGACCATCTGCCGCAGTGCCGCGGCGGCGGGGGCTCCGGCGATGGTGGCGCTGGAGGGCGGTGCCGATCCGTTGGGAGCGAAGGCGATTCGGGCCTCGGCCGGGGCGGTCTTTCGACTCCAGCTGGCTCGGGCCAGCTGGTTGGAGTTGGATGGAATGAGCGGCTTTGGCGCGGTCCCGGTAGGTGGGATGGCTCCATCGAGCGCGGATCTGGCGGCGGCCCAGCTGATCGCCATTGGCAGCGAAGCCCACGGCCTTCGTCGTCATGATCTCGCCCCGGTCACCATCCCCATGGCTACCGGAGTGGAATCGCTGAATGCTGCCGTCGCCGCCGCGCTGCTCCTCTTTGAGGTGCGGCGCCAGCGTCATATTTAGGGTTATCCGGATGAGCTCATCATTTGCAATAGAATCGAGTTAGCCCTGGAATTCGATTAAAGTCACCATCTACTGTGAGGAGAGAGAATCCCTTGGCGATGGCAGTTGCTCCGATCCATAGGTCATTTGCGTTGACTAGCGATCCTTTTCTTGCGAGCTCAGCGGAAATTCGGGCATAGGAGCGGGCTATAGGTAGATCCAAGGGTATAGCCGAGAATCGGGCTAGGAGATTCTCTACATAGGATGATCTGATCTGAGCCTGCCGATCATTGGCCCGGTGTACTGCGTGGAGAAGCTCAGCTGCTACTATCACTGAAATCGCATATTGTTCTCGCTTCGGAAGGGCCTGGTCGAGGTCAATATCTTCTCTTTCCGCCGCCACCAGAAAAGAGGTGTCAATCAGGACAGCCAAGGATTTTCAGGTGGGGTGATGACTTCCGAAAGACCGGCTACATCCTTCGAGAAGTCCTTATCGGGGTGAGGAAGCTCTTTGAGCAGGGCGATTAGGTCGGTACCCGAGAGCATGCCTTGCGGAGGGGGAGTAATTACGGCTACCAACTCGCCATGCCGGGCTATTTCTACCGTTTCACCTTTTCCCACGCGAGATAAAAGGTGGGAAAATCCTCTGCTGGCCGCAGTTGCGCTTATTTGCATGAACTTAATTTTATCAGATTAATCAGACTGCGATAATTAGTGTCATTCCTGATCCAACGTCGACTATCCGAAACTGGCAATATTCACTCTGTAAGATGACCCAACTCCTTGATAATCCAACCCGAATTGCCGAGCAGGCCTTAGCCGAGGTCGCGCAGGCGAAATCGGAGGTCGAGCTGGAGCAGTTGCGGATAGCCTACTTGGGCCGGACGAGTGAATTTATGACCATTCCCAAAGGCTTTGCGGCTCTACCCGCAGAGCAGCGTGCTGGTGCCGGTAAGGCTTTCAATCAGGCGCGAACGATGATTGATCAAGCTCTAACTGAGCGAGCAGCCGAGCTGGCAGTGGGCAAGCAGCCGGCGAGCGAGCCGTTGGATGTCACCTTCCCGGGTATTGCTCCTCAAATTGGCCGGCTGCATGTTCTAACCCAGGTGCAGCGAGAGGTCGAAGTCCTGATGGAGGGCATGGGGTACGCAATCGAGGTCGGACCGGAGGTGGAGACCGACTGGTACAATTTCGAGGCGCTCAATCTGCCTCGCGGTCACGCCTCCCGGGATATGCAGGAGACTCTTTTCATGAGCGAGTCGGAGGAGTTGGTTCTTCGCACTCACACCTCGCCGATGCAGATCCGCTGCATGCAGAAGTACCAAAATCCGCCAATTTATGTCGCCATGCCGGGTCGGGTTTACCGCCGGGAGAACATCGACGCCACCCACGGCTTTCAGTTTATGCAGATTGAGGCATTGGCGATAGATGAAGGCATTACGGTAGGCGATCTTAAGGGGACAGTGCAGTATTTCGCCCAGGCGCTTTGGGGGACGGAACGGAGAGTTCAATTCCGGCCCAGCTTCTTCCCCTATACCGAGCCTAGCTTTGAATTTGATGTCTCCTGCGGGATTTGTCAGGGGCGGGGCTGCCGCAGCTGTGGCAGCATTGGTTGGCTGGAAGTGGGAGGGTGCGGCATGGTGCACCCTAACGTGCTCCGAAATGGCGGTTTGAATCCCGAAACGTGCAGCGGTTTTGCCTGGGGCTTTGGCATTGAGCGGATCGCCATGCTGAAGTACGACATCCACGATCTCCGCCTCTTCTATGACAATGATCTCCGATTCTTGGAGCAATTTTAGATGAAGTTCTCCTACCAATGGCTCTGTGAATTGGCTGGCATCGAGGACTTGAGTCCCGAGCAGGCGGCGCAGCATCTGACCATGATCGGCTTCAACGTCGAGGAGATCACCCAGATCGATCTATCTGGAATCGTCGTTGGCCGGGTAATCAGCCAGGAGCCGCATCCCTCGAGTCGCAAACCGCTTTGGATCCATCAGCTCGATCTCGGCAGTGAGCAGCGCCAAATCGTTGCCGGGGCGGATAATGCCAAGCCTGGTTTGCTCGTTCCAGTGGCGCTGCCCGGGGTGACCGTGCCTGGTGGGGTTACGGTGCGAGATGGCAAAATCGCCGGCGTCGAAACCCGAGGCATGCTCTGTGCCGAGACCGAGCTGGGGCTAGCCGAGGAATCGGCCGGGATTATGCTCTTGACCGAGGGGCAGCCCGGGCAGCCGTTGACCGAGCTCTTCCCCAACGATGCCATCCTGGAGGTGGAGGTAACCCCCAACCGCCCGGACTGTTTGGGGCATCTGGGGCTGGCGCGGGAGCTGGCCGCCGCCTGTGGGCGCTCGCTGGGGCGGGATTTCATGCCCCTCTTCACCGGCGGGGTGGAACCGAAGGGGATAGATCTACTCTCGGTGTCCATCGAGGAGCCCGAGCTCTGCTCTCGTTATATCGGAGCGGTGGTCTCCAATGTGCAGGTCGGACCGTCGCCGCGTTGGTTGCAACGACGACTGCGTGCTTGCGGGCTGCGCCCGATCAACAACGTGGTGGACATCACCAACTATGTGCTGCTGGAGTACGGACAGCCGCTCCACGCCTTCGATTTCGCCCACATCGGGGGTCATCAGATCAAGGTTCGCCGAGCCATCCTGGGGGAGACGCTGCTCTGTCTCGACGGTCAGCGCCGAGAGCTAAATTCGGAGACCTTGGTCATCGCCGATGCCGAGCGTCCGGTGGCCATTGCCGGGGTGATCGGCGGCCAGGAGAGTGCGGTTTCAGCCCAGACCACCGAACTTCTGCTGGAGTCGGCCAATTTCGAAGGGGTGAATATTCGGGCCACGACGCGGGCCCTCCGGCTACGGACGGAGGCTTCTGGCCGCTTCGAGAAGGGAATTTCTCCAGAGCTGGCCTTGGCTGGAGCGCGGCGGGCGGTGGCCCTGCTCGCCGAATTGGCCGGAGGAGAGGTTCATCTGGAGTGGTGCGATGAGTACCCGCGGCCCCAGAAGTCGGTTGACATCGCCTTCGCGCCGGCCAAGATAGACGCCATCTTGGGGGTGTCGGTGCCGCGGGAGGAGATGGCTGACATCCTTAGGCGATTGAAGTTTGAGCTGCTGATCAACTCCGAAGAGAGTTGGGAGGCGTTGCCCCCGGTCTATCGCCTGGACGTTAAGCTGCCCGAGGATCTGGCCGAAGAGGTGGGCCGGATTTACGGCTATGAGAAGATTCCGGCCACCTTGCCCAGCGGGCGAGCACAAAGGCGGATGCCGGGGGCAGCCAGCGCCGAGCGAAAGCTGGATGTGGTACGTGGCCTGCTGGCCGGGGCTGGATTCACCGAGGTGGTGGGCGTCGCCCTGGTTCCCTCGGCGATGCAGCAGGACTTCGAATCGGCTGAGCTTGAGATGCGGGTGGTCAATCCGATCAGTGACGAGCACAATGCCTTGCGGACATCGCTGCTGGTGACCTTGCTCCAGGCGGTAGCCCTGAACCATCAGCGGCTGCGTCGGATACCAGCATTTTTTGAGATCGGACGGACTTATGTACGGCGAGAAGAGGATCCCCAGGGACAACCGGAAGAACAGCTCCGCCTCGCCCTGGTCTGCCCGGCGGGGGATACCGAGGTCAGTTCACGGACTGCTTTTCTCGCCTTGAAGGGGGCCTTCGAGCGGGCGGTATCGGCGCTTGAGCTGCACAACATCACCTACCGACCGGCTACGGGAAATATCTTTGCTGTCAAGCGGGGTGGAGTTGTGGAGGTAGATGGCCGAATAGCCGGACAGATTGGTGAGCTTAGCTCTGAGCTGAGACAACGCTTCGATCTATCGGAGCGGGTAGTGGCCCTGGAGGTTGCGGTAGAGCCGTTGCTGGCGCCTGGCCAGGCGCGACAATACCGGTCGCTACCCCGTTACCCGGCAGTTGATCGTGACCTAGCGGTGATTGTTCCGAGTGAGCTGCCGGCGGCTAGTTTAGTGGAGACGGTGAATAAAGCCGGGGGCGAGTGGCTCGAGGCGGTGCGTCCCTTCGATGAGTACCGCGGCGACCAGGTAGGGGCAGATCGGAAGAGTGTAGCCCTGGCTTTAACCTTCCGCAGCTCAGAGCGGACGTTGACCGATCAGGAGGTGGGGAAGTACCTTGATCAGGTGCGAGGGGCGTTGCGGTATCATCACGATGCTGAGTTCCGCTCTTAACTAAATTTCTTTGTTGGCCTAGATATTTTGAGGAAAGATGTTGCTATGGGAAGAGTCAGGATGTTGAGTTTGGTTAGCGGTGTTGCAATTGCAGCTTCTGTGCTGACGCTAGCGGCACCAGCACAAGCTAGTACAGTAAGCGACTATCATCGGCGACGCATCTTTCACAGCTACGATGAGTGTAGGGCTGCTGGAAGAGAGACTGGTCGACCTTACAGATGTGACCATCAGCCGGGTACTGATCACGATTATTTGCTAGGTATTTACTACAGTGACTCTGACCCTTGTAAAGATTCAATGGGGACTCCCCAAAAGGGCTGCCCCTAACTAACTTCTTGGCCCGAGTTTGAGACGGAACTTCTGCGGGCTACGGGAATACCTCCTTCATGAGACTAAAGATCCCGTCCCTAAATTTATCTGGTAAAGTGTCGGACGTATGTAAGTCCTATTCGACGAGAGCAGCATTCTCCCTCTGAGGAGTAATCTGTAGATCGTCGTGGAGGCCGATCAAGACTGATCGTTCCGCTTCATCTGCTTATTGATCTCCTCAGCTTCTAATTTCAAGCTGGAGCGTGATCATTATGGAGCCAAGAACCAGGATCCCCGAATCGAGGCAACACCAGATGGGTGCCGGCGTATTTGCTCGCAATCTGGATCTCTCGGTACCTGGCAAGCAGCTGCTTGCCAAGGCTACTTTGGACGTCTCCATCGGTCGCCGAGTGGCACTGATCGGGCGTAACGGGAGTGGCAAATCGACTCTGCTGGAGACGATTTGCTCCCTGGCTGGTGAGGGAACGCTCCCTCCGCATGTCGAGCTGGGGGGTAGGCTCGAGCTGGGACCAGGCACCCAGGTAGCCAGCCTGCCTCAGAATCCCCAACTCACTTTCCAGGGTTCAGTTGCCGGCTACCTAGATGTCAGCGTGGGTGAGGTCAGTGTGGCTTGGAATACCCATGAACAGTTGGCTAAAGAGCTGGCTAGAAAGGGAGATGATGAGCTGCTCCGGCGCTATGGAGAGGCTTTGGAGTCTGTTCAGCGTCTTAATGCGTGGAATTATCCGCAGCGGTGCATTGAGATGCTGGGAGGCCTCGGCTTGGGTCAAGAGATTCTTGAGCGCGAAATTGGCAGTCTAAGCGGCGGAGAAGCCACCCGGGTAGCTATAGCCGGGGTATTGCTGTCCCCCGCCAACCTTCTGTTGCTAGATGAGCCTACCAACAACCTTGACCTGGCGAGCCTGCGTTTTCTGACTCAATGGGTGCGATGCTCCTATGCATTGTCAAGCCCTTTCCCAGCTTTCTGAAGAACAGGAAATACCTCTCGAGCCACGTAGCGCTTAAGGC
>JBOHUW010000020.1:0-11792 GCA_050734895.1 Candidatus Dormibacteraceae bacterium
GTTGCGTGATCTGCCCGAACTCTGTGGGATTGGGTGAGCTCCACATTTACACGGCCGATCAGTTCGGGTGGCAGTGACTTCCGGCCCTTCCATGAGCTCGGAATTCCCTGCCTGTTTCTTTCCGACTTTCCCAACCATCCGCGACATACAACAACCGACACCGCGAATCTCGTCAACCCGACAGTCCTTGCTCGCCTCGTAGCTGTCCTTGCCTCAGCGAAGTTAGATACTGCACTTACGCATAGACCAGGAGGATCATCATCGCCGACTCGGAGGATGCGATAGCCTCAGAGATGCGGCATGAGACCTATACCGAGCCACTTACTCCGACCAAATTCAAAGCCATTTGGTCTCCACGCCCGCCTAGCAATGGCTCCGGACACGCTTTTTGCCTACGGAACCCTGCTCTTTACTGAAATCCTGGAGGCCTTACTTGGCCGCGTTCCGGACCGAAATCCGGCAGCGGCGCCGGGATGGCGAGTGGCGGCTCTCCCCGACCGAGTCTATCCGGGCCTCGTTCCCGCCGTGGGAGTTGCCAATGGCCTACTCATGACCGACCTGACTTCCGAAGAGTGGGACACTATCGATGCCTTCGAGGATGACGTCTGTGATTTCTACGACCTCCAGCAGTTGAACCTTGCCGACGGACGAACCTGTTGGACATACGTCTGGACCATCCAGTCAAGCCCTCGAGATTGGAACTCGCACCATTTTGCACAGGCCGAACTCCCGTCTTATTTAGAACGGTTCAGGGTCTTGCGCCAGGAATCCGAATGAGACCCTGCTGCCGCTCAGTTTATGGACTTCACCAGAAGTAGTTCATAGCAGCAAAACGCAACTGCTCCAGGAATAAATCACGTAGGTTGGCTAGAGTTCCCTGCTCGTAGAAAAGAATGAGCGCACCTTTATATGCCTGTTCATCGATGCTCCGATATGACAGTGGCGGCAAGTTATGAGCCAGCAGGACGGCGTTGGCAATCAACCGCGAGGTTCGTTTGTTGCCATCGGCGAAGGGCTGCAAGTAGGAGAGCAGCACCAATACGCCCAATGCCTTTTCGGCCGGCTCGACCAGACGATTTATCGTTTGGAGGATGAGATCAAGATTTGAGGCGACCTCGGTCTGACTGGACGGCGGTAGATAGGCGGTACCAGTAATGCCCACTCCACTGCTGCGAAGCCCTGACTTCACCCCCAAATCAGCGGTGAGCAGCTGATGCACATCCTCAATGTGCTGCCGAGTGAGAGTTCTGTAGTCGGATTGGTGCTGCCAGATATATTCAAACGTCCGCTTATGGCCCAGGATCATCAACGCCTCTTGATGAGTATGTCCCGAGGCCTCGGTAGCTTGGCGGATTAGCTGCTCGGTGTCGAGCAGAGTGTAAGTATTGCCCTCAATTTTGGAAGACTTCCAGCTTAGCTCAATCACGAAACGTTCAAGCTCTCGCCAAGCGGTTTGGGGATCTACCTTCTGGCGACTTTGATAAGCAACACGAACCTTATCAATTTCCATCAAATCGGCAGATCTGAACACAAGGTGCACCGATTCGAAAAGCTGCGGTTCGATGCCTCGGTAGCGTACCCTCCGGCGATCTGGCTCCTCGGCCAGATAGGCTTCGATGTCATACAAAACCAGCGTGGAAGCTTGAGAGGTTGCAGCATATCGAGTTGCTCGACCATTTCCGAGCGCTCTCACGTAGCCCTGGCGAGTTAATCGGGCCAACTCACGGATCGTACTCATACGCGAAGCAGATATCGCATCCTGTAGTTCAGACCGCGACATCTCTGGGCTCAAACTCAGAGCACGCAGAATCTCTATCGCCTTAGGAGTAATCGTATCGTTCAATGTTAATTATCGTACCGTTTTGTTCCGGTAATTCGGTAACCTTGATACGATCGCCCTTAAATGGAAGTTGGCTATCACAGTAGATCAGAGTTGTTCAATCAAAAACTGGAGCGCGAGTGCGGGTGCGCTTGAGCTCGTAGAACCCATCGGTGCCGGCGACCAACAGGACCCCGTCCCACAGCCGCCCCGCGGCTTCTCCCTTGGGAGCCGGGATGACGATGGGACCGAAGAAGGCCACCTGGTGACCGTCGGATCCCGGAGCATGGATCACTGGAGTACCGACATCCTCCCCAACAGGATCCATCCCGGCGTGATGGCTGGCACGCAACGTCTCGTCGAACTCACTGCTATTAGCGGCGTCGGCAAGATTAGCCGGAAGCCCCACGTCGGCGAGAGCTTCGAGGTAAAGGATCCGATCAGGTTCGCGACCTTGAAGGTGGATGCGAGTTCCCAACGCCGTATACAGCTCCCGCAGCGCATCGCCACCGTGAGCTTGCTCGACAGCGATCGCCACCCGCACCGGTCCCCAGCCGGCATCGAGCAGCTGCACATAGCGCTCTGGCAAATCCTCTCGGCTCTCATTGAGGACCGACAGACTCATCACGTGGAATCGCACCTGCACCTTGCGTACTCGCTCGACCTCCAATAGCCAGCGAGACGTGATCCAAGCAAAGGGACAGATCGGATCGAACCACATTTCCACGGTGGTTGCAGTCTGCCTCTTCGCGTGAATCTCGGTCACTAGCTGCTCTGGGGAGCAAGCAGACGGGCATCGAATGTCACCCGAATCGTTTTGATCTTTCCGTTCTCAATGCGACTCCAGTTGGCGGTCGGGCACGGCGGCGCGACTGTGGTGTGAAGGTCGAACCAGGTCAGCACATCCAGGCCATCAACGAAGGTCTTGTGGAGACAATATCGGTAATGATCTCCCGCATTCCCTTCATGCCCTGAATAAAAGTCTCGGCATCATCAGCACTGCCCAGGGGACCGCGGAGGGTGACGTCGTCGGCTAACACTGAGCGTAGGATGGCGAAATCTTTCCCTTTCCAGGCTCGGAAGTAGATCGCAGCAAGCGTGCCCGCGTCCTCAGTCATTATCAATTTTCTTTTCTCATCTTATTGAGGTAACTATACGTTCCGAAGATTGGATTATCATCGCCTAGCGAACCTCAATTAGGCGATGATATCCTCGACTCCATAGCAAACAGCTAATCGTCAAAGTCTGGAGGACTCATGAGAAAACACTTCGCCTTCGTCACTCTAGCCGCTTCTGGTCATGTCAATCCCACTCTGCCTCTGGTCGAGGAGCTGGTTCGACGGGGCCACCGAGTGAGCTATGCCACCGACCACTTCATGATCCCCGCTGTTGAGGCAGCCGGAGCTACCGCCGTTCCTTTCCCGGAGGCTCCCGAAGATCTCCATGGCCCTCAAGCCAATATTAAATTCACCTCTGGGATGTTGTTTCGTTTTCTCGATCACCTCTTAACCGAGGCCCAAAGAACACTCCCCAGCCTGCTGACTCACTTTGGGCAAGACCGGCCAGACGCGATCTGTTTTGGCATTGCCGGCTTCAATGGGCGTGTGCTTAGCGAGAAACTGGGAATTTCCGGTATAGCTCTGATCCCTTCCTTCGCCGCCAATGAAAATTTCTCTCTGATGGATGACTTCATCTCCGAAATGTCAGATCATCAACCTCCGGAGCTGCTTGAGTTCAAATCAAATTTGCGCGCCTTCAATGAAGAATATGGTCTAAATATTGATCTAGGATCAATGAGAAAAGCGGTTGCCCCACTGAATCTCGTCTTTGTACCCCGGGAATTCCAAATCGCTGGTGATACCTTCAACGATCGCTTCCGCTTCCTCGGCCCTTCGCTGAGGCAGGAGGTCGTCGGGAACTGGAGAACACCTTCGAGCAATATCCCACTCCTTTTCATCTCGCTGGGCACCGTCTTCAGCTCCAACCCCGCCTTTTTTCAGATGTGTTTTGAGGCGTTCGGAGGCAGCGACTGGCAGGTGGCGATGGCCATCGGAAAGCATGTTGACCGGGACAGTTTGGGTAAGGTTCCAGCCAACTTCCAGCTCCTCCCCCATTTCCCTCAACTGGCGGTATTGAAACAAACTAAAGTCTTCCTCTCCCACTGTGGCATGAACTCGACCATGGAATCGCTCTACTTCGGAGTACCGCTGGTCGGCGTGCCTCAGATGCCAGAGCAGGAAGCCAATGCCCGCCGGGTTGAGGAGTTGGGCCTAGGCCGTCGACTGAACACTGCGGAGATCACCGCCGAACTGCTGCGATCAACCGTGGACGAGGTAAGTCAGGACACCCAGATCAGTCAGAATTTGGCTCGGATGAGCGAAATTATCCACAGCTGTGGTGGGGCTCCAGCCGGGGCTGACGCAATTGAGAATTACCTCTTGAGCCGCCAAGAAGCGATCGATTAAAAGGTCTGAAATCAGCTGACCAAGGTAGAGAGAACAGTGTACCCAAGAAAAACGGCCCCGAGACCAATGCTGCAGCTGATAATAACGTTTAGTGCCGCATAGAAATAGGCCCTCTGTTCGATTAGGCGCAAGGTTTCATAGCTGAAGGCGCTATAGGTGGTCAGGGCACCACAGAACCCAGTCCCCAACAAGGTCGGCAATGGAGTGGGAAGAGCATAACCGGCCCCGGTGAGCGTCCCAAGAATCAGGCAGCCGACGACATTTACGCTGAAGGTCCCCCAGGGGAATATTGATTTGTGTTGTGTCTGCACCAATCGATCGATCAGATAGCGCAGCGGGGCACCTATCATGGCCCCCAGAAACACCAGGGCGGCTGCCACTACTATTCCTTACCTCCCGCCCAGGAAATCTCGACCCTGTCGAAGATCAAACTCACAACCTTTCGGGTAGCCCACATCCCGATGATGACTGCCAGCATCGCACCGATAAGAGTGCCCCCCAAATAGGCGATTGACAAGCCGACCGCACCAAAGTGCAACAGATCATTCGCCTCAAGGGCGTAGGTAGAGAAGGTGGTGAATCCGCCCAGTATCCCCACGCCAAAGAATGGGCGCAACAGTCGATGGGCTGACCACACCTCGGTTATCAGCACCATAAGCACTCCGATCAGGAAGCACCCCAACACGTTGATCAAAAATGTGCCCCCAGGAAAGTGCCCAGGTAGGGTGGGTAGCAGCTGGGACACCCCATATCGGAAACTCGCGCCAATCCCGCCACCCACTGCAATCGTGGCGATCACGACACCGTGGGGGCGAGCGAGTTCGCTGCGCTGGTCGGCCACTCGAACATCCACATCTGGATCAACTACAGCGGTCAAATCAACATCGATGCTCACATGCTCCTCCTACTCAACACGACAAAAATAGTCTGATCAAGCAGGGACTGTTGGTGACACCATGCCACGGTTCTCCGCCTCTGGAGTGGCGAGCCCCACCGCCATGATTGATTCAATATAAGCTAATCGGCTGCTCAGTCTGAACGCCCTACCTCTAATCCGAACTCTTCTTAGATTGATTCCATTTTCCCAACAGCTCTCGGAAAGCCGTTGCCAGCTCTGGATGCTGGAAGACATATCCGCTTTTCAGAAGTCGTTCTGGAATTACCCGCTGGCTGGCCAATGCCGTCTCCTCCGCCCCCTGCCGGCCGAGCAAGAGGGCCGGAGCGAAGTTGGGCACCGGCAGGATCGCCGGTCGGTTTAGCACTCGGGCCAAGGTTTTGCTGTATTCCAGGTTGGAAACCGGGTTGGGAGCAACGCCATTGATTACCCCTTCCAGCCCAGGGGTGATTAGCGCATGACGGAAGATATCGACGATATCGTCCAGACTGATCCAGCTCAGCCACTGCCGCCCACTCCCCACTCGGCCCCCGAGACCGAGTTTGAATAAGGGCAGCTGAAGCTTCAGTATTCCACCTCCGGAAGACTGGACGACTCCGGTTCGGATATGAACCACCCGTAGCCCGGCTTGACGAGCCGGATCTGCCGCCGCCTCCCATGCTTGGACCACTTCGGCTAAAAAACCATCCCCAGCCGCAGAGCGCTCGGTGAGCAGCTCATCGCCACGGTGAGCACCGTAATAGCCTATGGCGGAACTGCAGATCAGAGTTTTTGGACCACTGCGACTGTTGGCCAATGCATCGGCCAGGTGTCGAGTGCCAACCACTCTGCTCTTCCGGATGTTGGACATGTGAGCCTTGGTCCAACGCTGACCGATGCTCGCCCCGGCGAGATGAATCACAGCGTCAACTCCCCCCAGCCGCTCCTCCTCGATGCTTCCCCGGAGTGGATCCCAGCCGATCTCCTCAGGAGCCACCGAAGCCCGTCTAACTAACTGGCTCACCCGATGGCCAGTGGCGACCAGCACATCACGCAGGGCTGAACCGATGAGACCGGTTGAACCGGTTATTGCTATATGCAAAATGGCATCCTTGCACGGTAACGATGGATCCGCCAGAGGATCAACACCCCGGCCGGAATCATCACCAATCCCGGTGCGGCAACTACCCATTTATTTATCATTATTCCGACTACCTCCCAGGTAATGGCCGAAGCCAGAGTTAGCATCCAGGTTAACGCCGATACTCCGCGTATGTCACTTGATCGCAAAACTGCGATGGCCTGCGGCCAGGAGCGGACCAACCCCGTTCCCATAGCCACAATTCCAATCAAATCACTGAGTCCCATCGGTTTATATTCGCACCTATGCTTTAATTTGTACCAAGGAGGAGACCAAACTATGAACAACGAGCGTTGGGGCGCCGTCGACAGCTATCTCATGGATCTGCTCACTCCGGAGGATCCTGCTCTAACCGCGGCGCTAGAAGCGAGTCAGGAAGCTGGACTGCCGCAGATCAATGTCTCTCCGGTTCAAGGTCAGTTCCTCCACCTGCTGGCTAGAGCCCTCCGAGCACGGAATATCCTGGAGATCGGTACTCTCGGTGGCTACAGCACGATTTGGCTGGCCCGAGCGCTGTCCCAAGAGGGCCGTCTGGTCACCCTGGAGATGGACCCTGAACATGCGGCGGTTGCACGCGGCAACTTCGAGCGGGCAGGGTTGAGTAAAATCATCGAGCTGCGGCTCGGAGCGGCGCTCGAAACCCTCCCCCACCTTGCCTCAGAAGGCCATGGCAACTTCGACCTGATCTTTATCGACGCCGATAAACCAAACATCCCCGAATACTTTAAGTGGGCCCTTAAACTCTCTCACCGCGGCACACTAATCATCATCGACAACGTCATCCGACAAGGATCAGTAGCCGACGCCGAAAGCAACGATCCTACCATTCAGGGAGTTCGTCGTCTCTTCGAGTTGATCGCCAATGAACCACGGGTTTCTCCGGCAGCACTCCAGACTGTCGGCAATAAGGGCTATGACGGCTTCGCCTTCGCACTGGTTACCACCGACCCCGAGTAATGACAGCCCTTACGCCGTCTCCTCCGGCTCCCAGGAGAGTTCATCAATGTAACACCACATCCAATCCTCGCCCGGCTGGAAAGACTGAATGATCGGGTGTTGGGTAGCATGGAAGTGCTTGGTTGCATGATGATTCTTGGAGCTGTCGCAGCAGCCGACGTGCCCACATTCTCGGCAGAGTCGAAGGTGAACCCAATCATCACCCATCAGGAGACACTCCTCACAACCATTCGGTGTCCGCGCCTGAACATCTCTAATTTGCCCCAAATGACCACATTCGATCATCAAGCTTTACCTCCTTCTTTTGAGCCGAACTGCCAGCCAGAGTCTCCTTATGTTATATCTATATACTCAGATTTGTCCCAGACACACTCGGTTCACCAGACTTTACTTTGCAATTGCTCGGGCGGCGACCGAGAAGTATCGCCAGCGCAGCGGCAGTCGGGCAAATACGAACCGCACTACCGCACTCAGCAAGCATAGTCGACGCTGATCAGCAGTACTCCAGGGCAACCCCCATCGATCGCGCAGCGAAACTGGAAGCAACCCTATCGTGGCCAGCCGGTTGATCCGCCCGGCCAGTGGAGCAACACCACGCCAGACAAAACTGGGAATCCAGCCGTAAGGCGGCGGTGTCCCCTCCCCACTTAGTGAGTTCAATAGTTCGTGAACTGCCTGATTCTTCTCCAAACGATGTTCGAGGTTGTGCTCAAAGTAGGACCAGAACTCCGCCAATGTGAAGGGCAGATATTCGTCGGGAATCCCCAAAAGCCTGCCCAGCTCCCGCCACTCAGCGTAAAACTGGAGCTCCTCGTCGGGAGTTAGCGGAGCGGCGAAGTAAGGGCGGAATCGCACTGCCGTATCAAAGATGGTGAGGTGAACCCAGGCGTAGGCCTCCGGATCGAGCGCCGAATAATATTGGCCTCGCAGGTCAGTTCCCTTAATGCCCCGGTGCAGAGAAATCAGCCGGGCCGCCTCTGCAGTGGCAGCCGCCCCACCATAAACTTGGGCTAGCAATGAATCGATGGTCCGCCTCAACCGGCCCCAGGGATCAAGCTGGAAATTGGAGTGGTCAATTACCCCAGATCCCACCACCGGATGAGCAACCTGGAGTAGCAACGCCCGGCCGGCGCTAAGCAAGGCCCGCCGGTCACCGATCACTCGCCAGGCGATCGAATTGGGCCCAGGCGCAACCGCGGTTAAGGGAAGATCAATCATGGGTACCCCTACGCCGAACCTGGAACTCACCTCCCCAAGATCTACTCCCCAGCCTTGACGACCCCTATAAGATGCCCCTCTGGATCATTGAAGAGGCCAATCTCAATCTGATCCATGATCTTTTCCGGACCCATGACTCGCGAGCCGCCGAGGCTCTCCGCCTTGGCCAATGCGGCTTCGACGTCAGGCACTCCCACATAGAAGGTGACATGCCCAGGATAGCCTTCCGGACCCACTCCGATGCCGCCACCTATTCCCGTGCCATCGTTGGCTACATTTTCGTCGCGCGGCACCATCCCATAATTCAATGGATTGTCGGCATCAATCTTCCAGTCAAAGAGACCAGAATAGAAAGATCGCAGCCGAGCGCCGTCCTTACCGATGATCTCGAAGTGAACTACTGGCTGTCCCATGATGTCTCCTTTCGCGCCGGTGACCGGCGGCTCGCAAGTGGTCAAGTCTTAACCATTATGACTCGAGGCCGGCAAAAGCTCATCTTTGCAGTTCCGGGTCCTTCAATGGCCGGCCGCCAGCTACGCTGAGAAGTCTGGCTTTGCGCCACGAGCGAGAGCGACCCGACCCTTCGGGACCCTCAAAGACATACTCCCGATTGATCCTGACCTCAGGCAGATCCATTTATATGCTTCTCTTAACATTATGCCCACGATCAACAATCGCCTCGTCGCCACCATTCCCGGCTCGAAGAGCCTCACCAACCGGGCCCTGTTTGCTGCCGCGGCCGCCAATGGGGTCAGCGTCCTGCACCACCCCCTGATTAGCGACGACACTATCGCCTTCGCTCGCTGCCTACATAACCTTGGCTACGAAATCGACTTCAGCAGGGAATCGGCGTGGCAGGTGCGCGGAAACGGCCACGGCCCCACCGTGGAGCGCGTCGAACTGAACTGTCTTGATGCGGGGACTGCGGCTAGATTCCTGCCCGGGTTGGCCGCCGCCGGTCGGGGCAGATTTCGCTTCGATGGTTCCGATCAGCTGCGTCGCCGCCCGTTGCGGCCGTTGCTGGACGTGCTGAGCATCCTGGGAGCATCAATAGAACCAGCCAGTAAGAGCGGCGAGGACCTTCCCTTCGAGTTGAGGGCCAACGGCTTGGCCGGGGGCGAGATCGAGCTGGACGCCGGGCGTAGCAGCCAGTACCTTACTGGGCTGCTGCTGGCAGCGCCGCTTATGCGGAAACCGCTGCGGGTACGAGTGCTGGCACTCGTTAGTAATCCCTATATCGATATGACAATCGGCGTAATGAGGCAGTTCGGGGTTGGAGTGGACGTCGAATCAGATGGAAACATCGTCGTACGGCCAGGCGCCTATCGGGCAACCCAGTTTGAAATCGAGCCGGATGCCTCAACAGCATCCTACTTCTTCGCCGCCACCGCGCTCACCGGCCGGACTCTAACCATACCTGGTCTCGGCTCCCGCAGCCTGCAGGGAGATCTGCGCTTCGTCGACGTATTGGCTCGCATGGGGGCTAGGATCGAGCTGTCTGAAAATAGCACGACCGTGACCGGCCCGCAGCGGCTGCGCGGTGACCTCACTGTCGATATGGGGGGTATCTCCGACACCTTTATGACGCTGGCCTGCCTAGCTCCCTTCGCCGACGGCCCAGTGCAAATTCACGGCATCGCCCACGCCCGTCTGAAGGAATCCGACCGGATCGAGGTGATTGCGCAGAACTTGCGGCACTGTGGGGTCACGGTCGAGGACGGCCTGGACTGGATCAGGATCTACCCCGCCCAACCGAGCGGGACGCTCATCGCCTGCCACCGTGACCACCGTATTGCAATGTCATTCTCCGTGCTAGGTCTGCACACGAGCGGTATTCGCCTGGACGATCCCGAGTGCGTCAGCAAAACGTTTCCAAGCTTCCACGAGGAATTCTGCCGGCTGTTTGGGCAGAGCGAATAGCACGCGCCACGTGGAGAATCACCTCAGCTGGAAGGCACACCATCAACGAAAAGTAGGCGCCTCTCCATCGCCTTCGTGCGGATTTCCAGCGCCGGGGCATATTCTGGTGAGGAATACCACTCTTGAGCCCTCTTCATGGTCGGAAACTCAACAATAACCATCCTCTGTGCCGCCGGCCACTCCCCTTCAACTGCGTTGGGAATCGCGCCTCGGACCAAATATCGTCCCCCATATTGAGCAATCGAAGTCTGGGCCAGCAAACGATACCGATCGAACAGCAGCTCATCAAGCCCCTCAACTTCTGAGATTACATAAGCGGCCATCAGGGGGCACTATACCGACGATTTGCTTACGTTGACGTCTATCTGTTGAGTGTTTGCTGCTCCTCGGCGACAGCTTGATCGGCGCGCTCCGCGACCACCCGGCTGAGCTCAGCGTTGGTGACCTGCTCGGCGAGGGCGCGGCGTTCGACGGCCAACAACTCCGCGGTCACCTGCCAGAAGGCAGCCGGGGGCTGGTGGGCAGAACCGGGAATTATATCGGTGCGGGCAGCTTGCACGGTTTTCTCAACTCGGTCAATGCGGGCTTGGAATAGGCTTCGCAGGAGGTCAATCTGCTCGCCCGGGACCCTACTTTTGGGAGCCAGCTCATCAAGGCGGGCGAGGGCGGCCTGCGCCGCTTGCCGCCGGGTAGCGGCTTCCGCGCTGAACTGCCGCACGGCATGCGGATCGTCGGTTTGCAGGGTGCGGGTGACTGCCGGGGCCGCAAATGCTTGCCGTTCGGTCTGCAGCACATCGGCGACGAGCCGCCAGCCTCGCGGTGAGATCTCCTCGGCGAGGTTGGATCTGAGCTGGGCCCGTTCGGTGAAGTAAGCAATGCGTGCCTCAAAAAGCCGACGTAGCGGCTGAGTCAACTCCGGGGCGAGACCACCACGCCGGGCGAACTCATCGAGCCGGTCCAATGCCGTCTGGACCGCCCGGACGCGGGCCCAGGCCTCTTCCTGAACTTCCGCAGCGTCAGTTCGAACCATACCGAAGCTTTCAGCCACCCCCTCGAGCGGCGGCGCAGCGGAGCGGAGGGCGACCTCGGGTAGCAACCACGCCAGCACGAACGCGATCACCACGAACGGAATGGCGGCGAGGAACACCGTATGCAGAGACGTGGCGAAGGAATCCATGTAGCCATCACGAACCGCTGCCGGCAAGGTCTTCAACAGCGCGGGGGTGATATGCCCACCCCCGGAAACCAGCTGTGCGGTGGCAGGTCCGGGAGGCAAGAACGCGGCCAGATTGTGGGCGAACTGCCGGTTGAAGATGGTAGCGAACAACGAGATTCCAAACGAGCCACCGATGGAGCGGAAAAACGTGGCCGAAGAGGTAGCGGTGCCCAGCTGGGACG
>JBOHUW010000021.1:0-11624 GCA_050734895.1 Candidatus Dormibacteraceae bacterium
CAGCTGTAGGCCATAACCCCCCGCATCTACCACCCCCGCCTCCTGGAGAATCTTGAGCTGGCTGGGCGTTCGCTCCACCGCCGCTCGGGCGGCTACCGCGGCGGCTCGAATCACATCAACCCGGGTCGCCGAGGAATCTCGACCGGCGCTGAGGGCGGCTCGCCCGGCCTCTCTGGCAACCGTGAGAATCGTTCCCTCGGTCGGTTTGATCACCGCTCGATAAGCGGCGTTGGCCGCCTCCTCAAAAGCCAGCCCCAAATCGGCCGGCTCCAACTCGTGGCGATCCTGCACCGCATTGGCAAAGCCACGAAATATCTGCGAGAGGATGACTCCCGAGTTACCCCGTGCCCCCATCAAGCTACCGTGGGCGGCCACCCGGGCCACCTTACCCACCTCAGTAGTCAGGGAATCTTTAATATCCTCCACCGCCGCCTGTAGGGTAAGCAGCATGTTGGTTCCGGTATCTCCATCCGGCACCGGGAAAACATTGAGGTTGTTAACCTCCTCGTGATGCTCAGAGAGCCAAGCCAGGCTGCCTAAAAGGGCATGCTTGAGCAGTTTCCCGTCGACATTACGAATGCTACCGGCCATCTCAGATTGTGCTGCGATCCTCATATACCCCCTGAACAGTGACGTTGACTTCGGCGACCGAAGTTCCCACCGCCCGCTCCACCTCAAAACAAACCGTCTCCTGTAAGTTACGCACCACCTCTACGATCCGTACCCCATACTGAAGCACAACATAGAGGTCGATCGCCAGGCCGCTTTCGATCAGCGATACCTCCACTCCCCGATAAAGATTCTCTCGCCGCAACAGTTGGGCAAAGCCGTCGCGAAGGCCACTTGCGGCCATTCCCATGACGCCATAGCAGCTGCTTGCGGCATGGCCGGCGATTATCGCCACGACGGCCGGAGTAACCTCCAGATGTCCGCGCTCAATATTCACTCGCAACCCACTCTGGGTAGGTATAGATTGGTGAGCTGCCCGATTCATTACTCATGAGATGTTACAATTCTTTTTCGTTCACTAATGGCTAGAAAATGCGAAATCTGCGGCAAAGGTCCCCAATATGGGCACAATGTGAGTCATTCAAAGCGACGTACTAATCGTCGTTTCTTACCTAACCTCCAGATAGCAAAGGTGAAGATTGGCCAGCAGCTGGTTAAGGTACGACTCTGCACCCACTGCCAGCGCCAAACTGCGACGACGCCCTAATTAATCGGGCGAGGCAAGCCTAGCCCCTACATATCGCCTTGGCAATCAAGGTCGCCATGCGGGGATTCTCCTTTAGCCGTCGAATCGAGTAGCCTAGCCACTCCCTTCCGAAGGGAACATAGATCCTCACTCTATGGCCGGTGGCAAGCAGTCGACGGCGGAGCTCAGGTCGTACTCCGAGCAGGAGCTGGAACTCGTAACGGTTTCGTGGTCGGCCAGTTTTCTCGATTAGCTTCAGGGCATACTGAATGAGCCGCTCATCATGGGTAGCAATCGCCGCATAAGCCGAGCCGGTCAGCAGCTGCTCCAACCGAGCCGTATAGGCCTCTCTAATCTCCTCATGACCGGTGTAAGCTCGATTGGACGGTTCCAGGTAGATACCCTTGACCAGCCGAACCGGAATGTCCGCCTTGATCATCTCCGCCACATCGAGTTCAGAGCGGTGCAATCGAGCCTGGATCACCGTCCCCACTTGGTACCCCGCCCGATGCGTCTGCTGGGTCAGCTGCAAGGTGACATCGGTGTACCTTGATTCCTCCATATCGATGCGCACGAACCGCTCAACTCTCGCCGCTGTCTCCAGCACCCGATATAGGTTCGCCTGAGCCAGCTCTTGATCTATCGCCAATCCCAGATTGGTCAGCTTAACCGAGATTCCAGAGCTCAGTTGACGGCCGGCGATAGCCTCCAAGGCAGCGCAGTGAAGCCCTCTCATCCGCTCCGCCATCGCTGTAGTGGCAACTTCCTCACCCAAAACGTTCAGGGTGGCCGAACAGCCCTCGCTATTTACTCTTTGAATCACCGGTAAGGCAGCCTCTAACTCCTCACCGGCGATGTACCGACGAGCGATCCTCGCCACCAGTCGATGAGGCAGCAGTCCAACTGAATTGGCAATTGCCTGATCAAAGATGCTCATCTGGGAGTACTTTAATCTAGTGCTACTAGAAGCAGTGCCTAATTTCTCAGAGGGGCAAAACTTTGAGGTGATCCGGCTGCTGGCCGAGGGCGAACGAGTGCTAGGTAAGCACTCTGATCCCCTTCATCACCGCACCGTGATCACCATGGTTGATGGCAATGCTGAGCGGCTGATCGCCGATCTATTGGACAAAGTTGCGATCGCAATCGAAAATATTGATCTCCGGCAACAACGCGGTCTCCATCCCCGGGTTGGATCCGCCGATGTACTGCCTATCGTTCCGCTAGGCGATACCTCGATGGAGGTGGCCATCATAACTGCCAGACAACTCGGTGAGCGGATCTGGCAGCAGCTGAAAACCCCCGTCTACTACTACGGGAAATTAGCTGGCGGCCGACGGTTGGCCGACATCCGGCGCAGAGTAGTCACTCCCGATCTGGGGGATGCACCACACCTCACGGCGGGAGTTTGCTGTGTCACTGCCCGACCGCCACTGGTGGCCTACAACATCACGTTTGAACTACCTTGGGAGCAAATCCGGCAGCTGGCTCGGGCAATGCGCCAACTGCCCGGCGTGCAGGCATTGGACTTCGCCTTGGATGAGCAGCACACTCAGCTCTCGATGAACCTGGTGAAACCGTTCCAATTCGGAGCAGAACAGGCCTACCGCCAGGCCACTCTTCTTGCCGGAGTTAAGGGCGTTCCCGAACTAGTCGGGCTCTGCCCCGCCGCCGCCGCCGGCCCGGGCTGTGCCGAGGGTTTGCTAGAGGATAGGATGCTTCAATTAGCCGCCCACCTTAGAGAACGCGAGCCCAAATTAAGGACTGAATTGCTACGAACAGCTCGACAAGGATACCTATATCCAGCTATCAATCTCGAATCGGATTAACCCAACGTAGACCAGTAAACTTAGCAAAGCCACGGTCCGCTAAGCTGCTGATCAAGCCATTTCCTCGCCTTTTGATGTTGAGGATAACTCTTTATGTGAGAATAAATCAAAAGATTAGCATCGATCAAAATCAAGAATAGTCCTCACCCTCAGCAAATGCCAAAGCTTCGCTAATAGAATCTACGTTGGCTAGTTTAGGTTGGCCCAAATCAACCGCCCGGGTGCGAAACGGAACTGGCTTCCTAGGGGATTCCAGCTTAGCCAGACCGGCTCGAATAAGTCGGTTAACCGCCTCTTTGGTAGAAGTTTTGCTGTGTCGAGAAAATTCAGCAAGCTGGATCGCCACGTCATCATCCAGGGTTAGAGTTGTCCTCACAGATTAAACCATACCCGTTTTTGATGCGTTGATGCCTAAGCGATTGATATTTGTTGCGAGTCGTATCGGCCTTGCGGTATGCTAGCGTGACACTGACGATCAAGCACCGCGAGGTATTGTGGCGCACTTTGCACATAAACGATTCGTACAACGGGTTCAGTATAAACGCATTTATATATAAACACCTCCCAACCGTTGGCGCTTCAACCTCCGAAACTAGGCATTCGGCAACCGGTTATTGACCAGGTGCTACAACCGTGAGACCGCTACTATTGGCCTGAGCCGCGAGGCGCCGATCATAGGTGATAAAGGCGTGGATCGTTTTGCCCGCTAAAACAAGCTGATCGGCAGTTGCCAGATGGATAGCATCAAGAGAGCGGAGATGCAGATCAGAGTAGGCAGCTGCCCTCGCCCGTACTCCATCGTCGATGTCAAAACGATCGATGTATTCCAATACGCTCGTAATGGCATCCAACCGATCAGGTCCATACCTCCGGATTGCCCTCGGTACCTCCACCTCAGAAAGTTTAGAGGTGACAACCCTCTGCGGATGCCGATCGGCAAGCCATCTAGCTAGCCGATCGCTTTCTGTCTCTGGACGAATCATTTTGACAATCGCTGAGGCATCAAGATAGATCACCACTTCTCCTCATCGCGAAGTTGGCGAATCAGCTCGCCGGCCTCTGGCCCCTTATATGGAGATCCACTCGGGGCAATAAATGGCCCCTTTGCAGTTGCTGGAGTTATTCGACCACTAGCAATCAAGTCATCCAATTCACCGGAAAGGGCGGGCGTAATTCTTCCAACTACCCGCCCGTGCCGAGTAACTTCCACCGTTTCCCCCCGCTCAACCCGCAAAAAAACGGCTGCAGTTTGCTGATTGAGCGTTCTCATAGATACCTGTTCCACGACTCAATTATATTACATTTGGTAGTACTTTTAGCTTCCTACTCACCCACTCTACCCAGCTGAATCAGCTCCTGCGGTTCGTCCTGCATCCGGTGGAGTAGATTAGCCATCTCGATCGCCGTCTCGGCGGCAAAGCGGCCATGGTTGTTTTCCTTTCCGCTTCGAGCCAAGGCCTGTTTCCGATCATAGGTAGAGAGCACTCCAAAACCGCAGGGCACCCCCGTCTCCAAATTGACGTGCATCAGTCCTGAAGCACACTCCCGAGCCACATGCTCGAAGTGAGCCGTCTCCCCCCTAACTACACAGCCGAGGGCCACGATGGCATCAACTTGGCCCGACTCGGCCACGCTAAGAGCCGTCAGGGGTAGCTCGAAGGCTCCCGGCACCCAAAGCCGCAGCGGGGCAGAGCCACCGTGCTCGGTAATTGCCTCCTCAGCTCCAGTCACCAATCGCTGAGTAATCTCTAGGTTGAAGCGGGAGGCAATGATAGCCAGCCGCAGATTCGAGGCCTCTAGAAGCTGCCGATTACCCATTGCCTATCTCCAGATATAACTTATTCACAGTAGATGCCCCAGCTTCGTCTTTTTGGTATTCAAGTATTCAGCATTATGTCGGTTGGGAGAAATCCGAATCGGTATCTGCTCGACCACCTCCAATCCGTAACCTTCAATGCCCGTCAGCTTGCGCGGATTGTTGGTCAGCAGGCGCAGCCGTCGAACCCCCAAATCGCGGAGGATTTGGCTGCCTATGCCGTAATCTCGAGGATCGGCCGGCTGGTCCAGCGCCTGATTGGCCTCCACCGTATCCAACCCCTCGTCCTGCAGGTTGTAGGCCCGCAGCTTATCGATCAGCCCGATGCCCCGCCCCTCATGGTTGCGAAAGTAGATCACCACGCCCGCTCCCACGGCCGAGATCTGGGCCATCGCCGCCGCCAGCTGAGGCCCACAGTCGCAGCGCTGACTGCCGAATATATCTCCGGTCAGACAGCAGGAGTGAGCGCGAACTAGAATCGGCCGCTCTGGATCAATCTCCCCCAAAACCAGAGCGACATGTACGTCATGATCGAGTACTTCCTCGTAGGCATGGATCGACCACTCCTGGTCATCGATCGGCACCCGGGCTGTGACCTTGGCTACCACCAACTGCTCAGTTCGGCGGCGATAAGTGATTAGGTCACGGATGGCTACTATCTTCAGCTGATGACGTCCAGCGAACTCCTCCAATTGGGGCAGCCTGGCCATCGTTCCGTCGTCATTCATGATCTCGCAAATTACCGCCGCCGGATAGAGACCGGCCAGCTGGCAGAGATCCAACGAGGCCTCGGTCTGGCCGGCTCGCTTCAATACTCCCCCCCTAGCTGCTCTAAGCGGAAAGGTATGCCCCGGCCGGGCGAAATCAACCGGATTGGCCTGCGGATTTATCAGATAACGGATGGTGGCCGCTCGATCGGCAGCCGAAATTCCGGTAGTTACGAGATGACGAGCCTCGACGCTAACCGAAAAGGCCGTCCCATAACGAGAGGTGTTGTGCTCGACCATCGGCAAAATTTCCAACTCGTCGAGTCGAGCGGGCAGCATTGGCGTACAGATCAGGCCACCCCCGTATCGAGCCATGAAGGCGATATGATCCGGTCTCACCAACTCGGCCGCACAGCAGAGATCCCCCTCGTTCTCTCGCTTCTCATCATCCACGACGATCACTAACTTGCCTGCGGCCAGATCGGCCACGGCAGCGGGAATTTCAGCTAGCGGCACGCGTCAATCTCTCCACATACCGGGCTATCACATCCACCTCCAGGTTAACCCTATACCCTGGCCGATAAGTACCAGAAACCGTGCGCTCCAGTGTGTGCGGGATGAGCCCAATCCGAAAGCTCCCCTCGCTCAATCCAGCCACCGTAAGGCTAACCCCATCGACAGTAATCGAGCCCTTCTGGGCGACGTAGACCGCCAACTCAGGAGGCAGTCGAAAGCTGACCTCCCGGCCCAGAGCAACCTCCTCTACTGTCAGCACCTCAGTCATGGCATCGACATGCCCCTGAACCAGATGACCATCGAGCCCCTGATTGAGTCGCAACGGCAGCTCCAGATTGACTTTCTCGCCGGGCCGCAGCAGACCAAGGTTGGTCTTCCGGAGAGTTTCCGGGATAGTATCGGCAAAAAAGACCGCCCCTTCGCCATGAACCACGGTTAGACAAACCCCATTAACCGCGATCGACCCGCCGGGAGCAAGCTGCTCGGCAAGCCCCGCCGCCTCAATGCCCAAATGATTTGGCCGAACCTCGGCCACTTCGCCGAGGGCGCCGATGATGCCGGTGAACACAGCTCCCGATCGTACGCCAATGTAGGGGCTAGGCTCGCCTCGCCCCTACGTTTAGCGGTCCTTCATCTGTTGAAAACAGTCTTTACAGTAAACCGGTCGTCCCTGAGTTGGAAGAAAAGGAACCTCGGTGGTTACCCCACAGACCGCACAGACTACCTCATGCGAACTCTGGCTCCGTCCGTTGGAACGGCCCTCACGCCGTGAATTCCGGCAGTTGGGGCACCGCCCGGGCTGATTAGACAATCCCTTGGACTCGAAAAATTCCTGCTCTCCTGCCGTAAAGCTGAATTCTGAACCACAATCCCGACACGTCAGCTGCTTATCGGTGAACACTGCCACCGCGACCTCCTCATTGCTCATAACTACCTAACTTGGTGGAAAATTAAAGACTGATCGCCTGCTCATCATCCACCCTCAACCGATGCGGAAGTATAACGGGTTTTTGTAGTAAGGAACGCCTCTTGGCGCCAGTAATCTGCATCGGAGCAAAAATTAATATGGTGAGAGAGAATTACCAGCCCCCTGACAGCCGAATAGGCCTACTTTAGTCTTCAATCGGCAACATCCAAAATCCTCGCTTTCCACCCCTCAACAATCTGAAGAGTGAAGCGTAGGAGGACAAGCCCTCGGGCTATTAGTACCGCTCAGCTCAACGCCTCTCAGCGCTTACACCTGCGGCCTATCTCCTGGTGGTCTTCCAGGGCCCTTACCCGGTTAATCCGGTGGGAGACCTTATCTTGGAGTCGGCTTCGCGCTTAGATGCTTTCAGCGCTTATCCGTTCCGAACATAGCTACCCGGCGCTGCCGCTGGCGCGACAACCGGAACACTAGCGGTCCGTTCAACCCGGTCCTCTCGTACTAGGGTCAACTCTCCTCAAGTCTCCTGCGCCCACGGCGGATAGGGACCGAACTGTCTTGCGACGTTCTAAACCCAGCTCGCGTGCCGTTTTAATGGGCGAACAGCCCAACCCTTGGGACCGGCTACGGCCCCAGGATACGACGAGCCGACATCGAGGTGCCAAACCGGGCCGTCTATGTGAACTATTGGGCCCGATAAGCCTGTTATCCCCGGGGTAACTTTTATCCGTTGAGCGACGGCCATTCCACTCTGGGCCGTCGGATCACTATGCCCGACTTTCGTCCCTGCTCGACTTGTTGGTCTCACAGTCAAGCTCCCTTCTGCCATTGCACTCTACGCCTGATTTCCATCCAGGCTGAGGGAACCTTTGGGCGCCTCCGTTACTTTTTGGGAGGCGACCGCCCCAGTCAAACTACCCACCAGGCACTGTCCGGAATCCCGATTCAGGGATGCCGTTAGAACTAAAACTTAACGAGGCTGGTATTCCAAGGTTGACTCCACTCGAGCTGGCGCCCGAGCTTCCCAGTCTCCCAGCTATCCTCTACACGTTAGGCCCCAATTCAATACCAAGCTATAGTAAAGCTCCACGGGGTCTTTCCGTCCTGCCGCGGGTAACCTGCATCTTCACAGGTACTGCATTTTCGCCGAGTCTCTGGCCGAGACAGCGTCCAACTCGTTGCGCCATTCGTGCGGGTCGGAACTTACCCGACAAGGAATTTCGCTTAGAGCCTTAACACTATTGGCACCATACACTGATACCACAGTGCGAGTGAAGCCGCATACTTCATCACTCCTGCATATCGCCATGCAGATGGGACCATATCATCATCCGGTGTCCCGGACGTTCGGCGTATGGTCTCTGAGGATTCTGATCAGATCCGGTCTGAGTTTTTGATGGTTCATGGTTTGCATCAATTCCACTACATTGGCTAACCCCTGATGATCCAAGTGTAAGCCTGCAGCGCAAATCCGAACGCACTCCGCAAATGTCGCGAAGTCTCGTCGCTTACTTGTCCGCAGCGGATACCGTTCAAAGAAGGGAATGATCACATCCAATAGATCAACCCGTCTAATTACACAATATCGCCACAGATCCTCCTTGTGGTTATCACGGCGCCGATTGATATACAACCCTCCGACACCGAAAAAATCACGAAGTCGCTCCAGAGCACTTATACTCCGAGCTCCCTGTACCACAGTGAAAGAATGTGAAACTTGCCATCCGGTCCTGTATCCGGTCCGACCTGACCCGCCACACTGACGCGTCAAACCGATTGAGAAGCATCCTTCTCCGTCCACAAAACCAATAACCCAGCCAAGAGTAATCAACCTTTCCTGCTGATTTTCTGCACTGGTCGGATTGTCACTTACCACACGAACAACTATAACGAACGATCGTTTGGCAAGTACCGCCAGATACACCAGATTTTCCAGCATATAGCCGAATGCACACCACACCGTTACCGATGTGGGGGGCAGCTTTCCTACCTTAGGACCCTTATAGTTAGGGCCGCCGTTTACCGGGGCTTCAGTTCGGAGCTCTCACCCCTCTCCTTAACCTTCCGGCACCGGGCAGGCGTCAGCCCCTATACGTCCCCTTACGGGTTCGCAGAGACCTGTGTTTTTAGTAAACAGTCGGTTGGACCTCTTAACTGCGACCTCGATCGCTTCACGGGCAAGCCGTTACACAATCGGAGGCACCCCTTCTCCCGAAGTTACGGGGTTATTTTGCCGAGTTCCTTAGCCAGAGTTCTCTCGATCGCCTTGGTATCCTCTACCCATCTACCAGTGTCGGTTTGCGGTACGGGCACCTGTGTTCTCCCTAGAGGTTTTTCTCGTAAGTATGAGATCAGCCACTACTCTCCCCGAGAGGAGATCCCGCATAGCCTCAGTCAGCGCTCCGACGGATTTACCTATCGGAACTTCCTACGCATATGCGCCGGGCACATCCAATCGCCCGGTTGGCCTACCCTTCTTCGTCTCCCCATCAGTAACGCAGCCCGAAGCTGCAGGAACACGAGGTGGGGCTGGAATATGTGCCAGCTGTCCATCGCCTACGCCCTTCGGCCTCGGCTTAGGCCCGCCTGACCCTGGGGCGATTAACGTTGCCCAGGAAACCTAAGATTTACGGCGGAGAGGTTTTTCACCTCTCTTTACGCTACTTGTGCCGGCATTCGCACTCGTACGCACTCCACGCAGGCTTCCGCTTACGCTTCGATGCACGTACGACGCTCGCCTACCAACGCCACTTAAAGTGACGCTCCATGGCTTCGGTACGAAGCTTGAGCCCCGATCATTTTCGGCGCCGCCTCACTCGACCAGTGAGCTATTACGCACTCTTTCAAGGATTGCTGCCTCCAAGCCAACCTCCTGGCTGTCTGTGCAAGACGACCTCCTTTGCCACTTAGCTTCGATTTAGGGACCTTAGCCGATGGTCTGGGTTGTTTCCCTCTCGACAATGGAGCTTAGCCCCCACTGTCTCACTGCTGCTGTATAACCTGACGCCATTCGGAGTTTGGTTGGGTTTGGTAACGGGGGAACCGCCCCTAGCCCATTCAGTGCTCTACCTGCGCCAGCCCACAACAACGCTGCCCCTAAAGGCATTTCGGCGAGAACCAGCTATCTCCGAGCTCGATTGGCATTTCACCGCTATCCACAGTTCATCCGCTCAGTTTGCAACCTAAGTCGGTTCGGGCCTTCACGAAGTTTTACCTTCGCTTCACCCTGACCATGGATAGGTCGCTCGGTTTCGGGTGTACTGCCTGCGACTACCACCTCCCCCACAAGGAGAGAGGCTTCGCCCTATTCAGACTCGCTTTCGCTACGGCTCCGGGTGTTAACCCCTTAACCTCGCCACAAACAGTAACTCGCCGGCTCATTCTACAAAAGGCACGCCATCAGCCCGTGAGTTACACCGAAGTGTTCTCACCTGGGCCTTTGACGGATTGTAAGTCCACGGTTTCAGGTTCTTATTAACTCCCCTTCCGGGGTACTTTTCACCTTTCCCTCACGGTACTCTGCTCTATCGGTCACCAAGCGTATTTAGCCTTGCGCAGTGGTCAGCGCGGATTCACCCAAAATTCCTCGTGTTCCGGGCTACTCGGGAGCCAGCTCGGAAGTCCGGTGGTTTTCGCCTACAGGGCTTTCACCCCCTCTGGCACAGTTTTCCAATCTGTTTCGGCTAACCATCGGATTTTTTACTTCCCGCCCACTCGGCAGAGTGAGCTGAGCGGTCCCACAACCCCGAATACGCAACGACTGCCGTCTTGACACGTATCCGGTTTAGGCTCTTCCCCGTTCGATCGCCTCTACTAAGGGAATCGCATCTGCTTTCTTTTCCTCCGGGTACTAAGATGTTTCAGTTCCCCGGGTTGCCTCTACCTGGCCTATGTGTTCAACCAGGAGTGCCTGGGTATTAGCCCAGTGCGGGTTGCCCCATTCGGATACCCTCGGATCAGAGCTTGCTTCCAGCTCCCCGAGGCATTTCGCAGGTAACCGCGTCCTTCTTCGGCGCTTGGTGCCTAGGCATCCCCCGTGGACCCTTAGTAGCTTGTCCACCTACGCCCACTCTTCAGTGGTTGAATAGAATGGATAAGAGGATCAAGGATATTGCCATTGGCGAAATCTAAAAAACTACTTTATCGGGAGACATGCGTGTCTCCCTACGTTTGATTAAAGACTTTTTCGACCTATTCGGTTGTCAAGGTGCTGATTGATCGACTGACCAATTTTATCGGGCAAGGCAAGCCTCGCCCCTACATGGTGGAGATGAGCGGGCTCGAACCGCTGACCCCCTGCTTGCAAAGCAGGTGCTCTCCCAGCTGAGCTACAGCCCCATTTTCCTGCTGCAAGTATGGTGGGCCTGGGTAGATTCGAACTACCGACCTCACCCTTATCAGGGGTGCGCTCTAACCAACTGAGCTACAGGCCCAGGAAGCCATTGGGCTGGTGGAGCTGGTCGGGATCGAACCGGCGACCTCCTGAATGCAAATCAGGCGCTCTCCCAGCTGAGCTACAGCCCCTGGTTGGCGCGTAGCTGGCAGCCTGGGTTCGTTTCGTAATATTCCACTCTCACCTGACTGCTAGCTACTGGCCAGAAGAATTAATCGAGGCCGATTGAACGCGTGGCTCCGGGAC